>JAJRTC010000069.1 GCA_024278445.1 Nitrospirota bacterium | reverse complement strand
TATGCCATTTTTATTGCAAAACCCAGCTTGAACCTCAAGAACGAACATGGCGTTAAAACCGGAATCGTATAGCGGGCATGGCTCAGCCTTGCATGGTGGGACGGAACTCCATATTTTACCGATAACGTAATCACTGTTGATAAAAACGATATCTATCGGGAATTTTACGTTTTTCATCCAGAAGCGTAAGGGAACTGGTTTGGGAAAGGAAAACCACATGCCCGAATCCGCCGCCAGGCTATCGCGGAACATAAGCCCTCTCTGCCATTGGGCCGGGGCGTTTGCCACTTCAACTTCTACAGGTTTTACGTTTTTCAGTGCGGTAAAACTAACCGTAGCTCCGAACGAGCTTGCAGAAAAGAACAGAAGAAGAAAAGACAGGGGGACTGCGTAAAACGCCCTTTTATAGCTCTGAGTGTATAGCGTCGAGCCTGCCTTGGCGTTTAGTTTCTTTCTCCGTAATCTGGGCTTGAACAGAATCGTAAATGCCACTTAATATTTCACTGTGTATACGGGTTAGAGTGCGTATTTCGGCGTCAAGGGATATACAGGTTGCCGTAACGGCAAGCCCAACCAGCGCCATGGCCGCAAATTCCAGCGTAATAATGAGCCTCAAAACTGGTTCTGCAAGCGATAAATCCATATTTTCCTCCACCCTTTATTCTATCATCGGAAAAGGTGGAGGAAAACTTAAACTGTCTTGCTAACAGAGCCTGCCAACTAAAGACTTAGCTCGTAAGTTGCTTGTATTTAACCATAAGCTCGTCTTTAGACTCAGTGTTATCAGGGTCGGTAACGATACAATCAACCGGGCAAACATCCACGCACTGGGGCTCGTCAAAATGTCCGACGCACTCCGTACACTTGGCCGCTTTGATAATGTAAATATCCTCACCTTCAGTGATTGCGTCGTTTGGGCATTCAGGCTCACACACTCCGCAGTTAACGCATTCCTCATTGATGAGTAAGGCCATCTATCTTCCCTCCAAAATAAAGTAAATCATTTATTCAGTAAAACATGCGCCATGCGGGCGATATTGCTTCGCCTGAAACATGAACGCTTCTAAGCGTGTCTGGGTGTTTGTTTCCTCCACGCCGTCATAATCAAGATTAAGCCACGGAATGTTATTGTAATCGCCGCGTATCTTTTTGGAAAGCGCCGTAACTATAGTGCCGGGCATACATGAAAACGGCAGTATGTTAACCACCCCGGATTGCCCGCTTTTGGCAAAATCAACCGCCTTGCCTACGCTAAGTATCGCTTCTCCTTCAAAAGTGTCTTTCATATATGGAGCCGCGTTGCCTAATATCTCGGCAGTCGTGGCATCTTCGCAACAAGCAAGAGTGTTATGGAACGGCTCATATAAACGACTCTCGTCCCTTCTCTGAATTCTATCCTGCATATAACCTTTAAACAGGTCAAGATATTTTTTGTCCATCCGGGAGTTATTCATGTACATTGTGGTGCAATAGAGAAACCACTCCCCTATAGGGGCAAGTCGCACCTCGCCTCCCAGGCTCTCGATACACCGTATAATGCCCTGGTTGCTAAAGCTGTGGTTCCTAAGATAAATTTCTCCAACAACGCCTATAATCGGCTTTTTAATTTTTTCAATCTCCAAGGCGCTAAACCGCTTTTTTATTTCCCATACATATTGGAAAAGGCCGGAACTGTTATGCGATACGACCTTGCCCGCTTCATCAAGGCATGCCTCGTAGACCCGGTCGGCCTCCCCCTTATTTGCCTCATATGGCCGCGCCTGGTGCAAAAGCTTTTGCAAAATATCAACAACCAGAACACCTCTCCAAGCATCTCTGCGGAACTTTGAGCCTATCGGGCCGCCCTTGTCACTATAGCCATCATTCGAGTCTGGTGATAAAAGAGGGGTGTTTTGCATACCGAGGCTATCTAAAACCATGCGCTGGACACTTTGATATTGTCCGAATCTGCAAGGGCCGTTGGTTGTTGGCATAAAAAAGGCTGATTTATCTTTGTCAAACCCGGGTTCCAGCGTTTTTTTTATTATGTCACCCGTTGTCAGGGCATATGGGATGCACTCCTTGCCGGATGCGTATTTACGGCCTATATCGAGCGACTCCTGGGTGGACATAGGCAATGTTTAAGCATCGGCGCCAGACCCTCTAAGCGCCGCTGAGATCATATGGCTATGGTCGCACATATACGGCACATAAAGTTTTCGTTTTGTGGCATTTTTTATATTATCCCTGTGATTTTGCCCGCCATTTCCATTAACCGGGGGAATAAACACCGGCCTGTCTATAGACATCTCAACGGTTTTGACATTTTCAAGGCTGTCAAAAAACGCTTCCAAGCGTGTCACGGCTCCAGCATCCGCCGAATGTTCGTCTATCTCAAGGAAAAGGCACGGTTTGCCGGAAAGCGCCTCACGAAGGTGATGCTCGATGAAGGAATCTGGCCCGCATTTAAAATTGGATATCATAATGGCGTTAAGTTGTGAATCACTCTTCACCATTTTAGCCGCCGCTATCATTTTTTGTCCGGAACGCCAATACATATTCGGGTGAGAGGCCAAAACAGAGTCCTCGTTAATATCGAGAGAATCGACAGGAATGGCAACCTTACCCATTTCGCGCAGTTTGCGTGGCAAACCCAGGTTAATGCCGGAGTCGCACCCGTTGTATGGACGGCTGATAATAACGACGGGGCTCTCACCACGTGTTTTTAGTTCTTCTATCACCTCACTGCCACGTTTTTTAATCGTAGCAAGGAATGTGTCCTGCGCCTTACGAGCCTGTTTAACGGCAAACGCTACGGCCCTTTTTGAAACACCGAACTCAGAAGCGAAAACAGAGTGCAATTTACGGGCGACAAAATCGTCGCCACGCTGAAAGTATATTGGCGGCTCAAACGTTTTTACCTTCGATTTCCATAAATCTATGGCCGAGCGGATTATGTATGGCACAGACTGAACCAATGGGCATGTCTGGCTTGCCTTAAACTTTGTGTCTTTCGCGTTGGCGGTGATGATAGACGGCAAAAAGATATAATCGACCCCTTTATTTACAAGATCTATCACATGCCCGTGAACAATTTTTATCGGGAAACACGTTTCTGCCTTAACGTGTTCCATGGAATCATGAATCACCTTATGGTTGGTTTTGCAAGATAAGGCGACTTCAAACCCTAACTCTTCTAAAAAAGTTTTCCAAAATGGAAACTGCTCGTAAAAATAGAGAATCCGCGGGATACCGATCACCGGTTTGCCATTTTTTACGACCTTCTTGCGAAGTGCATGTTCACCAAAAAGAAGCTCTTCGCGCTCCTCGAAAAGATCTGGCAATTCAAGGTTTTTACCTTTTTTATCTTTCTTTTCAAAAATTTCGCATCTGGCTCCGTAATAGTGAGCCCCATCCTCGAACTTAACCCGTGACACATCACACACGTTGTCACAGGCCTTGCATTCAAAGGTTGTAACTTTATATTTTCTATCTCTCAGGTCAAACCCGTGGAATCTTGTAGATGAAGTAAAACCGCTTTTTTCATGCCTCTGCTTTGCTATTATCGCGGCGCCTATGGCTCCCGTCACGTCATGGTGCGGCGGCACCACAATTTTTTTGCCAACAGCCGCCTCAAAAGCCGATATAACCGCCTTGTTCCATGCGACGCCACCTTGAAAAAGAATTTTGTCGCCAATTTTTCTATCTACGACCACTCGGTTCAAGTAGTTTGAGACGATGGAATATGCAAGCCCGGCCGCGAGATCTTCTTTGCTCATCCCTCTTTGTTGATTTGCCACAAGGTCTGACTCTATAAAAACCGTGCATCTATCGCCAAACTTGCCTGGGGTTTGTGCGTTAAAAGCGTTATCGGAAAACTCGCCTTCAATATCAAGGTCGATCTTTTCAGCCTGCTCTTCGATAAAGGAACCGGTTCCGGCGGCGCAGACCTTGTTCATTTCAAAATCAACCACAGCACCGTTGTCGATAGAAATATATTTACTATCCTGCCCGCCTATTTCAAATATCGTATCGACGTCCGGAATAAAATGTATGGCCGCCGTAGCTTGCGCCGTTATCTCGTTTCGCACGACGTCACCGCCTACGAAATCGTTTATCATGTATCTGCCTGATCCGGTTGTGGCAACCCCAATCACTTTTACTTTGCCGCCAACCTCGTCTCCTATTTCCAAAAGCCCGCGAGTGACAGCCTCAATCGGCCTGCTCTGCGTTCTTAAATATCGGCGGGCCAAGATATTACAATCTTCGTCTATCGCGACCACGTTGGTACTCAGGCTCCCGATGTCTATCCCGATATAGCACCCAACCCCTTTTGCGCCGTTTAAGTCCCTTATGCGCGTATTGTAAAAAGAATCGTTTTTCTCCCCGGTAAGGGGCGACATGGAGCCCTTGGATACGTCGCGGGCCGATTGGTAGTTTTCAAGCTTTTCAATGCCACAAAACTCAAAGGAACTTTCAGACTCGCGGGAGGAGAAGGCGGCACCTATAGCCCCCGTCACAGCGCATACGTCGGGTATGAAAAGTTCGTCGATAGCGATGCCAAGCTCATCAGCCATGGCCTTTACGACTCCGGCGTTATGCGACACTCCGCCGAAAAATGCGATCGGCGCGTTAAATTTGCGGCCACGACCTACATTGCTTATAAATGTACGGGCCACGGCATAACAAAGCCCCGCCACGATCTCATAATCTGGCGTTCCAACCTGTTGGAGATGAATCATGTCTGATTTTGCAAAAACGGAGCAACGTCCGGCGATTCTCGGCGGCTTCTTGGACTTTAACGCTACTCGACCAAACTCGCCATCTTCAATGTTGTATCCCATGCGGCTAGCCTGTTGATCGAGAAAACTTCCGGTACCGGCGGCACACAGGTTGTTCATTGAAAAATCTTCAAGAACGGTTTTGCCTGATTCTTCCTTGAAGGTAAGCATCTTCGAATCTTCACCACCCATTTCCACAACGGTTCGTATATGCGGATACAAGGTGCCTATGGTTTTGGATTGCGCCACAATCTCGTTGATAAAGCTCCCGCCGGTAAGTGAAGCTAAAAGCTCTCCGGCGGAACCTGTTACACCGATATTAAGCAGAGGGCGCCCATTAATGGATTTCAAAAGCGCCGAAAGGACGTTTATCGTGGTTTTGACCGGCTGGCCGTGCGACCTTTTGTAGAGAGTTTCAATAATCTCATTATCGGGGCCGACAACGGCTCCTTTAACAGAGACAGAACCTATGTCTAACCCTAGCCAAACACCGCCTGTACTTTTATTTTCCACCAGCGTTACCAGAGCGTAAAGTTACAAACTTTCACAGGAAACAATTGCCACAAAGAAAGCTAACGTAGCTATTTAAAATGGTTACCTGCAAGCATGTCAAGACTTTAAATAGATGTAAGAACCCATATAAAAATAATCGTTAATGGCGGCCATTTTCAAGATGTTGCAAAAGGTCGTCGACAGTATCGCAAAAATGCCACAGCCGAATCACTTCTTCCAGCATCACACCATCCTTAATACAACGTTCAAACTGCTTGAGGAGATGATCGAAAAAGCCTTCATGGTTCAATATGAGAATAGGATAATCGTGTAAACCAAGATATTTCCAGGTGATAATTTCCATCGTCTCTTCCAACGTGCCTATGCCACCCGGGAGAGAGACAAAAGCGTCTGACATATTGAACATGGTCATTTTGCGAACATGCATATTCTCAGTAACGATAAGTTTTGTAAGGTTTGCGGGCGGAACCTCTTTTTGCATAAGGTCTTCAGGTATTATTCCGGTTACGTCTCCGCCTGCGACAAGGGCGGAACCTGCCACCTCACCCATCATGCCGATAGAAGCGCCACCATAGACCAGGTGCAAGCCCATTTTGGCAAGGCCACGCCCTACGTTTCGCGCAACTATACGCATCGGTTCAGGAGTTTTGTGGTTTGAAGCGCAGTATACGCAAACAGATTTAATGCTCATTTAAGTTACAACATCAACCCGTCATAAAGTGAAAGGCACAAATCAGCTTTGTTGAGCGTGTAAAGATGAACTCCCGGAGCCCCATTGTCAAGCAGGTCACGCGCCTGCGCTGTCGCGTATTCTATACCCACCTTTTCAACGGCACTATCGCCACCTTTTTTATCGGCCTCGTTAAGCTTTGCCATCAAGCCTGCAGGTATGCTGGCACCACACATGGATACAATTCGTTTTATCCTGTTTAAGCTCAATATCGGCATAACGCCAGGAATGACAGGTTTTTCAATGCCGATTTTCTTAGCACGCCTTACAAAATCAAAGTAAAGCTCGTTATCGAAAAAAAGTTGAGTAACGGCAAAATCTCCGCCCATATCAAGCTTGTTCTTAAGACGCTTTAAATCGTCTTCCATCGAAACCGCAGTTGGATGTTTTTCAGGGTAACCCGCTACGCCCACACCAAAATTAGCGTAGTGTTTGCTCATAAAGCCGACAAGGTCAGACGCATATTTAAACTTTTCGTTTTCTGTAAACGAAGCATCTGCGTCCTGTGGCTTGTCACCCCCTAAAGCCAATATGTTCAGAATTTCAGCGTTCTCAAGGCTGTTTAAAAATTCGTGCAACGACTTTTTAGACGCGCCAACGCATGTAAGATGCGCCATAGGTTCAAACCCATGTTCTTTTTTAAGGCGTGTAACGATATCAAGCGTGCCAGCCTGGGTTCCACCGCCCGCACCATAGGTTACAGATACGAACAGAGGATTTATACGCTTAAGCTTTTCCACTTCAGAGAAAAACGAAGGCCATGCCCCTTTTTCTTTGGGAGGGAAAAACTCAAGAGAAACAAATCCCTTCTCTTTTGCGATACGGTCTTTTATTAGCACAGGCTATCCTGATATTTGTAAAACAAAAGCGTTTATTCTACATCAGACGTAAAATTTGGCAAATGTATAAAAATAGCGGGCTGACACGCAAGCCACTTATGGTATACTCCGCAACAGAAGATTCTTCTGACTCCGCGCAAAGGCTACTCTTACGGGGCAAATAACGCTGATATCAGTCGGGGCGGACAGTTCAGACAAAATCTTTTTTGAAGATTGTGGCTTTGGGGCGATCTTTTCATTTGAGGAAATCTCTACTAACTACTTTTGTTGCAAAAATGAGTTGTTAGTGGTTCCCTTAAGTTTCCTTATATATTTAGGGCTGTTTACAGCCCGCATTACCGACTCTATGGGTAGAAATACAACAGTAATATGGATAAACAAGAACCGGTTTTCGGCCTGCTTGACGTAGTAGACAAAGGCTATGGGTTTCTGCGCTCGCAAGACAACTCATACATGATTTCACCAGACGACCCGTATGTAGGGCAGAACATAATCCGCAAAAACAAGTTACGAACCGGAATGTTCATTGAGGGGAGAGGTGCCTGTAAAAACTCAAAACAGCAAAACCTGGCACTTGAAAAAATTGAAAAAATAGACGGGATGACGCCTGAACAATCCATGAAGCGCATCCCTTTTAGCAGGCTCACAGTTATAGACCCCAACGATAAAATGAAGCTTGAAACTGGGCAAACGCCGACGACAACAAGGATCATGGATCTTTTCACACCTATAGGCAAGGGACAAAGGGCCCTTATGGTCTCCCCTCCCAAGGCTGGCAAAACAACTTTTTTAGAAGATATAGCAAACGGGATAAAGAAAAATCACCCGGAAACGCATGTGATTATTTTCCTTATAGACGAACGCCCCGAGGAAGTAACCCACTTTAAAAGAAGTGTTGGCGGAGAGGTGGTTGCCACAAGCTTCGACGCGGCGTTAAACGACCAGATACACTCTGCCAGATTAATGTTTGAACGTGTTCAGCGTCTTGTGGAAGCTGGCCGTGACGTGACGTTAATTGTAGATTCAATCACACGGCTTGGCCGAGCGTTCAACAAGGCGGCGGACGGAAAAGGTAAAACAATGTCTGGCGGTGTGGCGGCGAACGCACTTGAGTTTCCTCGCAAGTTTTTCGGAGCGGCTAGAAACATAGAAAACGGGGGAAGCCTGACCATCGTAGCCACTTGCCTTGTAGATACCGGAAGCCGGATGGACGAGGTTATCTTTCAGGAATTTAAGGGAACCGGCAATACGGAAGTAGTTTTAGAACGAAGCCTTGCAGAAGAGCGGGTTTTTCCTGCGGTAAATTTGGGCCAATCAGGCACGAGGAAAGAAGAAAAGCTACATTCCGGTGAGGAATTAAAAAAAGTATGGACACTTATGCGCGTTCTTGCAAATGACCGGGGGTTTAAAAAATATAAGGTGATG
>JAJRTC010000068.1 GCA_024278445.1 Nitrospirota bacterium | reverse complement strand
TGTTTCTCACGCGCCGAGGGACGGGAATGCAGGGTTCCCTCGTGAATCTGTTTTTGCCAGCGGTCTATCAGAGATGGGGAAATATTATGCTCCCGAGCCGCCTGAGCTTGCGTGATGGCTCCACTATCAATGCGGGCTACCACGTCCCGCTTAAAATCTTCGTCAAAATGGCGATACTTTCTCATCTGTCCGACTCCTTCTGAGGGAATTATCCCTCAATTATCGAACAGACCACCTAATTTTTTAGCCGATCAGTCCAGCTACAGGGGGGCACTCCAACCAAACAACTTCATTACTATCCAGCATTGTATTCGGTGAGCGTGTGTATCCTGCTAACGCATCGAATCTTGGCTTGTTCAGGGGAATTATGCTCATGGCAATATTGTAATCGAGTATTCAGCTTCAGCAAAAATTTGTCGATATCTCATTTGGATACAAATTCACAGCGTGCTAGAAAATAGGTAGATGGAGAGCCATTTGAAATGTCAATATGGAAAAGAATTCGCCAAGGGCAAGCGGGGGGCAAAATCTTGAAACTCTATAACACCATGAATATAAAAGCGTTAAAATCGAAAACCGCTAATAGCCGCGCTATTGCTGGTTGCGGTAAGTGTCTTAATATGCGGGGGTTGTGGCGGAGAGGGAGGGATTCGAACCCTCGATACCTTGCGGTATACTCCCTTAGCAGGGGAGCGCCTTCGGCCACTCGGCCACCTCTCCTGGCCCTAAAATCAACTGGTTGCAGGGTTTTTGAAGTTTTTCTCAACCCATTCTCCACTTGCTTTCCGCCTTTGGAGAAAAGATTATAGCATCGCCACGCCGTGACGCAACGATGAAAGCACGATTTATTCCCGCCGCAGTGCGTCAACAGGGTTCATTCGAGCCGCTTTAAACGCAGGGTACCATCCAAAAAATATTCCAACAACAAGGGCCACGGAATAGGCGATAAGAACGGACTCTGGCGATATGTGTGTTCCCCACTCAGAAATATTGCCTATAACATAGGCTATGCCAGATCCAAGCAGGATGCCCAATATCCCGCCCAAGCCGGATAGCGTGGCAGATTCTAACAAAAACTGTTTTAAAATATCGTTTCGCTTTGCGCCCAGAGCCTTTCTTAAACCTATTTCGCGTGTCCGCTCCGTCACCGTTACCAGCATGATGTTCATAATGCCGATGCCGCCCACAAGAAGCGATATGGCGGCTATTCCGGCAAGCAGATAACGGAACGTGCGTGTCATTTCTTCCATCGATTTTAAAATATCTATCTGGCTCCTGACGTGGAAATCTGGCTCCTCGCCTCTTTTAATTCCATGCGAGCGTCGCAAAAGAGATGTAATCTCTTCGCTTGCGGTTGCCATCAGTTCCTCACTTTTAACTTCGACCCATATGAAGCTAACGTGGGTTCCCCCGAACAGGCGTTTTTGGAACGTTGAGATAGGAATCAAAATCTGATCATCCGCGTCGCGCCAACCAGACTGCCCCTTTTCGGCCATAACAGCCGTCACGCGGAAGTTTATTCCGTTTATCTTGATATATTCGCCAACCGCTTCCCTGCTTCCGAAGAGGGTTTCGGCGACCGATAGCCCAAGGGCCGCAACGCGTCGCGCCCCTATTACGTCGCGGTGGGTAAAAAACCTTCCGCTTTTCACATTTAGCGACCGGACGGATAGATGCGCCGGAGTTGTTCCTACTATGTTGGTACTCGTGTTTTTATTAAGTCTTTTTACCTGCGCCTGACGCGAGTTTGACGGAGCGACGGCGATTACCTCAGGGATTTTTTTTTCAATCAGCCTGGCGTCGTCGCGTGTAAGGGTTTGCGCCGTTACATGCCGTACATGTCCCTCCTGCATTATGCCAGGACGTACTATAAGCAGGTTAGTGCCAAGGTTTCTTATATTTTTAGAGAGGCTTATCTTGGCCCCTTCGCCTAAAGCCACCATAGCCACCACCGCCGCAACGCCTATAACAACGCCCAGCATGGTAAGGAGCGAGCGCAACATCGCCCCGCGAAGTTCCCGTAACGCTACCCTCAGGATGACGTAAAACATTTACTTCAAACAGCCTCAAAAGCAAGTTTAGCCGCCCCGATAAGCCCCGCATTGCCGCCCAGAGCGGTTTTTACTATCACCAGTTTTTTGTCCGTTAGCGTATATGCGTTTTCAAGGGCGGAACTTCTCATGGATGCTTCCAGCAAATGAAAGGCATCGCTCATGCCGCCTGCTATAACAAATTTCGTTATGTCGAGTGACAAGGCAAGTTCGGCCATCGCCTGCCCTAAACGCGTCCCGGCTGACTCGATAATGGCAAGGTAATTTTTGTCACCTTTTTCTGCCTTTTCGGCCACTTTTTTCGCGTCTATCATCGCATTGTCTTTGCCTGTTTCCTGCGCGATTTTGGCCACCGCGTTAGCCGATGAATATGCTTCCAGGCAACCAAAGCCTCCGCATCCGCACCGCCTGCCGCCGGGGGCCACTTTTATATGGCCCAGCTCGGCCGCCATCCCCGTCGCCCCGCGCCATATTTTTTTATCAAGTACGATTCCTCCTCCCACACCGGTTCCCAGTGTGAAAATGGAAAAATCGTTAAAATCTTTTCCAGCCCCTATCCAGCCTTCACCATATCCTGCAAGGTTGGCGTCGTTATCCAAAACAACCGGAAGATTTAACGCTTTCTCCATATCTTTTGCGAACGGGGCGTTTTTCCAGTCTGGAAAATTAGGTGACTTTGTAACGATTCCCTTTTTAAAATCTATGGCGCCCGGCACCGCCAATCCGATAGCGGAAGGGGTAGCTCCCGCAGTTGCAATGGCGGCATCTATGGCATTTTTTGTTCGGGCAAGAACAGAGTCGTATCCATCCTGCGCACCACTTGCAGATTTGCTGTAGGAGAGAATTTCGCCTGTTACGGTTATCGCCGCAGACCGAACAAAAGTTCCGCCAAGGTCAACACCTATTACATACGTTTTAGAATTCATATTCTTTATCATACCAGTTAGGTTCCTCTTTCAATCTTCTTTAATTTGGACTATTTTAAATGCAGATAAATTAGGAGATATAACATCTGATGGTGACTGAAAATGGCGATGATATGCCAGATATAGATATTGATCTTTTAGAAGATTTTGAGAACGAAATTGCCACAGAAGAAAAGGCCAGAAAACGAAAAAGAACTATTATAATAGCAGGCCTTGTAGTTGGCATCGCTACGGCGTTAAGCATGGCCAATATAGACTGGAGCGAATTTACCAGCACCGGCCCTGAACCTGTTGCAACGGTTGAGATCAAAAAAACTCCTTCCGTAGAGAAACCTCTCCCCGTGAAAAAAGTATCAAAACCTGCTCCTGTTAAAGCGCCCGAAGAAACGAAAACTGAAAATATTGAAGCGGAAATAGCTAAGCTTCAGGAAAAAAATATGATCGCGGATGATTTTAAGGCTCCGGGCATGTTGACGGACGAAAAACAACCTGCGCCTGAAAAAGAAGTGGTTTCGACGCCAGAGCCTGAAGTGCCAACGAAGGTTGAAAAAACACCTGCTGCCGCCAAAGAGCCTGTAGTTGAACAAAAAGTCGAGCTTGAAAAAACTGTGTCGCCTCCCGAAAAGGCTGAGCCTATAGACATCCCTGAACCATCGTTGGGCAGTGGCACGTTTTCTGTGCAGGTGGTGGCTACCACAGATGCCGTGCGCGCCCTTGAAACCCGCGACAAACTGAACAAACAAGGTTTTTACGCGTGGATATCAACCGGGCGGGTTAAAAAAAGCCTGTTCAAGGTTGAGGCAGGTTTATTTAAATCTATCAGGGAGGCTTCACCTCTTTTGCGTAAGCTCGCGTCGGCTGGTTTTAAATCACGGATTGCATATAAAAACGGTAAGAAAAACGTGACCCTGGAGCTTGGCGTTTTTGAAAACGAACGATACGCAAAAAGCCTTGGCGAACAGCTTGGGGCGAAAGGGTTTGAGGTTCGCATTGAAACTATAGACAAACCTATCGAGCTTTATATTGTGCGTGAAGGCAAATATAAATCGACTAAAGAAGCGGGTGAAGCAGATAAACGTCTTACAAAAACGGGCTACAGGACGCTTGGCGTAAACCGAGTTTACTGATGTGCAATTATCACAACTTGCATTTACAGAATGGAAAAAGAGGTTACGAATTGGCCTTGCAATATCCGGAGCTTATCTGAAATTACGGCGACACAGGTCTACTTGGCGTCATTGCGAGGAGGC
>JAJRTC010000008.1 GCA_024278445.1 Nitrospirota bacterium | reverse complement strand
TCTTCAAGGCAAAAAGCTCCGTTTAAAACATCTAAGCTCCGAGTGCCGCAACCTGCTTAAAAACGCAGGCTCGCTCGCTGAAGTAAACTTCATGGAAGATCCAAGTTACAAAATCGCAACAGACGAGCTGGCATAACATCCAGCTGGAAGCAGAAAGATGCCAATTACACGTTTTGCTCCCAGCCCCACTGGGCTTCTTCATTTAGGGCATGCGTATTCCGCCTGGCTTGCTTATAATGCGGCAAAAAAAACAGACAGCAGTTTTATTGTTCGGATTGAGAATATCGACCCGGGCCGATGCAAGCCTGAGTATGAAACCGCCATTTTAGAAGACCTCACATGGCTCGGTTTTACATGGAACACTCCCGTCCGGCGTCAATCTGAACATATGGACGACTATAGAAACGCGCTTGAAAGCCTTCACGACCGGAATTTAATTTATCCCTGTTTTTGTAGCCGCAAAGATATCGCAGACGAAATTGCAAGCGCAGGCGTGGCGCCTCATGGGCCGGACGGGCCACCCTACCCCGGTATATGTCGCAAGATATCCGAGAGCGAACGAAAAGAGCGGATTGCAAAAGGAACCCCGTACGCACTCAGGCTGAACATGAAAAAGGCGATGGAATACGCAGGGCCACTCGCATGGCATGACGATAAAGGTAAAAAAGTGGCGGCCCGCCCGGAAATTTTTGGAGATGTTACCCTTGCAAGAAAAGAAACTCCAACAAGCTATCATCTGGCTGTTACCGTAGACGATCATATCCAGAACGTAAATTTAGTTGTTCGTGGTGAAGATCTTTTTCACTCAACACATATCCACCGTCTTCTTCAAGCCCTGCTAGGCTTTAACGTCCCGCAATATTTTCATCACAATCTGCTTAAAGACGAATCTGGCCGCCGTTATTCCAAGCGTGATAAATCCGTAACCTTGCGTGAGCTAAGAGAAAAAGGGGCGACGCCTGGCGAGATACGCCATAAAATAGGTATACTCTAACGTCAGTAACGTTCATCGTATTGATTGTTTTTGAAACTCCGATATAACGAAGCAGGTCATGCCATGATAACTGAACAAATTAACTGGACAGAAACGGAACCTGCCCCGAACCTGACTGACGCCAAGCTGGTTCTGGCGTTCGGCAGTGGTTCTGCCATAATCGATCGGAACATTTTTAAGCGTGTAAAATCGGCCTATCCATCCGCTTCCATAGTATCTTGTTCCACGTCGGGTGAAATATACAATGCCAGCGTTCTTACAGATTCCCTTGTTACTACGGCAATAAAGTTTGACCACACACAAATCCGTTGTGCAAAAAGCGCAATAGAAAACATGTGTGACAGTTATGCCGTAGGCAAACGTTTGGCAACCGAGCTTTGCGGTGAGAACCTGTCTCATCTTCTCATTTTCGCAGACGGCCTGAAAGTAAACGGTAGCGACCTGACACGCGGGTTATCTGAAGCGCTCCCGGAGAATGTAGCGGTAACAGGTGGACTGGCTGGCGATAAAGAGTTGTTTAAAAACACTTATGCAGGGCTTGACGAGCAACCCGCAGAAGGAGTTATTGTTGCCGTCGGGTTTTATGGCGATCGGCTTAAGGTTGGATATGCTTCAATGGGCGGGTGGGACCCCTTCGGCCCCGAACGGATAGTGACCAAATCGGAAGGCTCCGTTCTTTACGAGTTGGACGGTTGCTCTGCCCTTGACCTTTACAAGAAATACCTGGGGCATCACGCCAAGGATCTACCGGCCTCGGCACTTTTGTTCCCCCTATGCGTTCGTATAAACGAAGATCACAGCCTTGTGCGCACCGTGTTGTCTACCGACGATAACAAAAACTCTATGACGTTCGCAGGTGATCTTCCGGAAGGCTCATATGCCAGGTTCATGCGTGCAAACTTTGACCGCCTGATTGAGGGAGCTTCCCAGTCCGCCCGAAACAGTATCGTGCCTCTGGCCGCATGCCAACCAGATTTTGCGTTACTGGTAAGTTGCGTAGGCCGCAGAATGGTGCTCAAACAACGAACGGAGGACGAGGTAGACGCCGTGCGTGAAGTCATAGGGCAGAAGGCCGCAATATCCGGTTTTTACTCCTATGGCGAAATTTCACCGTTTGAACATGGTGGCGATTGTGAACTGCACAACCAAACCATGACCATCACAACGTTTGTCGAGGTTTCATAATGCACTCGCTACTAAAACGCCAGATACGGCGTTACTTCGGAGAAGATGAGCCACCGGGCGCATGCTCCCCCTTTTTAAAGGCTGTGAACGCCGCCTACCATCAGGCCGACGACGACCGCCTGATGCTGTAGCGGGCGATGGACCTGACGTCCGATGAACTCATGAAAAAAAACGCGGAAATATCAGAGCAATTAGAAGAGCGTATACGCATGGTCGCCGAACTTCAAACGGCAAAAGATAAAGCCGTGGAGGCCACAAACCTTAAGGACAAGTTTGTGACGCTCGTCGCACACGATCTAAAATCGCCTTTCAACTCGATTTTGGGCCATTTGAAACTTATTCAGGCAGATACATCCGTTAAAATGGCGTCAAAACATAAAGAGTGGCTCAACAATGCAGTACAAAGCAGTGAAATGCTGGTGAGCATGATAGACGGGCTCTTAAACATAAGCCGCCTGCAAACCGGCAAGCTGGTGCCAAAAAAACGATTCTTCGACGTTTCCTTAATCAGTTCCTCGGTAATCAGCAATCAGGGCCTGCTGGCAAAAGAGAAGGGAATTGAGCTTATAAACAGCATCGCACCCGGAACACGGGTATATGCGGATATGGCGCTATACCTTGAGGTAATACAGAACCTTGTTTCCAACTCCATAAAGTTTTGCGGCAAAGGCGACACAGTTACCATATCCGAATCAGGCTCTGATATGGAAGCGGTTACGGTTACAGACACGGGGCCGGGCATATACCCCGACATCATGCCCGACCTGTTTCGGCATGAAGTAAAAACCTCTACCATAGGTAGCGCGGGTGAACATGGCACGGGCCTTGGGCTTCCATACGCCTCGGATATCATGAAGGCCCACGCCGGGGAACTTACAGTGGCCAATACACCTGGTAAAGGGTGCAGGTTCACGGCGCGATTGCCTCACGTCAGCCCGCTGGTATTGATGGTTGAGGATGATACGGCGCAACGCAAGCTTATAACAGAAATGCTTCATGGGATTGACATTGAAGTGACAGAGGCAGAAGATGGCGAAGCGGCCTTGGCCGCCATTGAAAAAAATGTGCCGCACATGGTGTTAACCGACCTTAAGATGAAACGCCTTGACGGGTTCGGACTGCTGGAGCAAATACGGCGCAATGAAGCTTTAAAAACCTTGCCCGTAATAGTCATTACATCCGACACCGGAATTAAAACCAGAGAGGAGGCGTTCCGTTGCGGCGCATCAGATTTCACAACAAAACCTGTTAAAGAAGCCGACCTTATACCAAG
>JAJRTC010000067.1 GCA_024278445.1 Nitrospirota bacterium | reverse complement strand
CGATTCTTTTTGAGATATTTTTATAGTAATTCGATTCTTCTATAGTTATGGCAAGGTCGGCATTGTCTTTGGTTGCCAAAACGGCGGTCTGAAATTCGTTTTCAGCTCCGGCCGTAGTATCGTTCAATGAAAATGGAATCGATTCACTGAACCTGTCCGAATTAAGCGGCGCGAGGTTGAGAGCGCTTTGGATTCTAAAAAGATCGTCTTGTTTGCTCACTTGACGGCTTTATATTTAAGGTGGCCGCCCACCCCAATCTAAATGAAAGGGGATGGACGGCCAATATATCTGCTCCTACAAAGAAGATAAAGACTTTTTCCTGGCAGACTCTGGAAGCGGCACATAACCTGCTTTAACAGCAAGTTTTTGCCCATCATGGGAAAGCTCGTACTGGATGAAATCTTTCGCAAGACCTTTTGGCTTGCCGATCGTGTATTGATACAATGAGCGGGAAACCGGGTAAGACCCATCGGATACAGTTTCAGGAGAGGGGGCGATTCCGTTTACCTTCGCAACTTTAATTCCCTCAGCATAGCTTAAGCCGCCGTAACCGATGGAATTAGGATCTTTGGAAACAGCGTTCACAACACTTGCTGTTCCTGGCATGTTCTGGCAGTCTGTTGCATAGTTCTCTTTCTTTAACACATGCTTCTTGAAAAAGGCATATGTACCAGAGCTATTCTCGCGACTGTAACGGATAATCTTGGCATCCCGGCCACCAAGTTCTTTCCAGTTGTTCACTCTACCTGTGAAAATCAATTTGAGCTGATCCATGGTAAGGTTATCAACAGGGTTGTCCTTATGCATGTATAAGGATATTCCGTCCAAGGCGACGGCCACTTCAAATACTTTACCGCCACTCTTGGCAATTTTCTTTCTCTCCTTCTTTTTCATCGGGCGAGAAGCGTTGGCCATGTCTGTTGAGCCGTTGATGATGGCGGCTATGCCGGTGCCGCTACCACCACCTGTCACCTGTATGACGCTGTCAGGATTGCTCTTCATATAGGTCGCCGCCTCTGCCGTTACCATTTCAAGCAGTGTGTCACTTCCCTGGATGGTTAGTTTTTTTTCGGCATAAGCGTTACCTGTGCAGATAAACGCCACCGAAATAAATAGTGCCAACAGTTTTGCTGTTTTGCTCATAATGCTTCCTTTTCTCCTTCAAAATTTGATAAATAAAGTACTGAGTCAACTACATCTTCACGTTGCCTATCAGCATAAAGGGGTAGGAGCATGGTAAATGCCGCCCCTTTTCCCCTTGTTGCTTCCATTGCATATATCCGCCCTCCATGTCGCTCAACAATCAAGCGGGCGTTATAAAGCCCCAATCCGCAACCGTTGAACACACGAGCAGATTTAAGGTCGATCTGCTCGAATCTTTCAAATATTCGCTGTCGCTCTTCAACCGGGATGCCGGGCCCGTCATCCTCAACCTTTATGACAATCAGGTTCTGTTCTTTCATTGCAGAGATACTCACCATCCCACCGGCTGGAGTAAACTTCAAAGCGTTTGAAACCAGATTGTTCAGCGCGTGCAAGCGGATACGCCGCATATCCCATTGAACCATTGGCAGGGATGACTTGATATCTATAATAAGTTTCACTTCTTTAGCCGCCGCTTCATAGCGGAAGGTATTGGCAACCTCCGTAAGCTCTTTTGCCAGGTCGCCAACATATTCCGGTTCAAACTTTTCTTCCCCAGCCTCCATCTTTGCCATGGTCAATATTTCCTGAACCAGGGAGAGTGATTCGTGGCCAGCTTTTGATATCAACTTAAGAATTTTTTTTGTCTTCGGGCTACCAAGCTTGCCCCCAAACTCTCCATCTAAAAGATCAACAAGGCTAATAATTGCGCTGATCGGAGATTTGAGGTCGTGTGTTATAGAAGACAAAATCCTGTTATGCCTTTCCACTAAAGATTCTTTTTCAGCTAAAGATTTTTTTTTAACCTTTAATCTTTTCACCTGTACCATCCGCAATACCTCCGCTAACTTTCTGGTAACAGTCTAGAGATAAATGTGCAGGAATAGGATTAAGTTACAGTTAAAAAATTGTTAGCCTTTTGTTAAGAAGGGAAATGGTGGGCTTCGTTCAGGGGCAATCACGTAAATATTTACGCAACAAACCAGAAAGGGAACGCGGTTTCCCTATCAGGCGGTAAGAAGTGGCAAGAGAAACCGGTTTGGAGCTTTTAAACTTTAATGAAATCACCCGTGCGGATGTAAAGGAGATACGAAGCAACCGTTTTTATCTTATCGCCCAGATTTTCGATATGCTTTACAATTCGTATCATCCGCATAATAGCTCTTTTATCGCCTTTTTCCGACAACAGGATGTTATGAGCGCTAATGTTTGCATGGTTTATATTGCCATCCAGTTCCTGTATAAAACTTAACGTATGCTGGCTAATATCCTTGCCGTCCAGTATATCAATTGCCTTCTCCAGCATAACGATACAGTTTTGCAACATGCTTTCCAGTAACGCTTTTATTTCTTCTGGCAACTCATGCGAGTCACTTTCAAGCAACCTTAACCAGTTTTCCGCTACATGTTGCATGATATCAAACATTTCTTCCGTATCATTTGCCACAACGGCATCGCACACCACCGCTCTTTTCAGCATTCCTGCCAAAAACAGTTTTCCGACAATCTCGGAAAGCTCCTCTGTGATGCGAATCATTTCGCTATCGGCTTCATCCTCCAGCTCAAGTATCCTGTCGTGCAAATCTTTTGCATCACCCTCACCATGTATAAGCTTTATACACAACCGGCAAGACTCCTGGGCGTCATTTAGCATCGCCCGAAGCCCGTCACGGGTTTTTTTCATTTCGTCCATTATTATTTTTGTCATAACCTAACGCTCCTGTCGGATTAGCTGAACTTGCCTACGATATAGTCGCCTGTAAGCTCATCAGAGGGGTTATTGAAAATTGCATTTGTAAAATCATACTCTATAAGTTTGCCCTCATAGAAAAACGCAGTTCTTTGCGCTACTCTTTGGGCCTGTTGCATATTGTGAGTTACTATCATAATAGTATGGTCAGAAGCAAGCTCAAGAATAAGATTTTCTACCAACTGGGTTGATTTTGGGTCCAACGACGAACAGGGTTCATCCAATAATAAAATTTCAGGGGCGTTAATTATTGCTCTTGCAATGCAAAGCCTTTGTTGCTGGCCGCCTGAGAGCGAGGTGGACAGATCATTAAGCCTGTCGTGTACTTCGTCCCATAGCGCAGCTTTCTCCAGAGCTGACTTAACCTTGTCGTAAACATTGCCTCCGTCAGGCTCCATATTTGCCCTGAGAGGCATACTAACATCCTGCAAAATAGTTTTGCCTGAAAAAGGAACGGGCTTTTGCATAACATACCCGATTTTGTTTCCCCTCAAAAGACAAAGCTCATATGGGTCAAGGTTCATAACATCCGTTCCGTTTTTCATAATCACGGAGCCTTGGTAAGTGCAATTAAACTCATCAGACAGGCGGTTCATCCCTTTCAGGAATGTAGATTTGCCACACCCGGACGGGCCAATGATAGCAGTGACCTCGTTAGCGGCAAACGGCATGCTGATAGAGTCGCAACCCAAAACCCCGTTAGGGTATTTAACGGAGAAATCAAAAGTTTCAATGGCTTTGTTTTCTATTTTCATTTTTATTTTTCAACTTCAGTTAAAGAGCAAAAATTATCAATTCACCTACTCATTTTTCTTCTATGAATCCAGCGGACTATCTGGCCTATGGCATTAAACGTAAACGTTAGTACGAGTAAAACAAACGTGGTCGCATAAAGCACTGGCGCGGCCTTGTCGACATTGGGCGATTGGGTAGCCATTACGAAAATATGATAACCAAGTTCCATAAACTGGTCCAGCGGTGCCCCAGAGAAGTGTGGAATAAAGTAGGCCACGCCAACAAAAAGAATAGGCGCAACTTCGCCGGCTCCACGGCTGATCGACAGAACAAGGCCTGTAAGTATTCCGGAAATCGCTTGGGGAAAAACGATCCATTTTATAACTTCCCAACGGGTATAGCCAAGACACATACCTGCATGACGTTGCTCGTTTGGAACAAGCTTCAACGCTTCGGTTACAGAAATAACGTTAGTTGGAAGAGTTAACGCCCCCATAGTGAACGCCGCCCACAAAAGGCACCTTTCCTGGAACACCCGATCTTCGTAACCTATCATCCAATCCAAAGTGCCGCCAACGATATTTACAAAAAACGCAAACCCAAACAGGCCGTACACAATGGAAGGAACAGCCGCCAGAGTTCTGATGGCACTCATAATAATATTGTAAAACCAGTTTTTACGGCTAACCTCATTAAGGTAGATGGCTATCACTGTTCCAAGCGGAACAGTGAGTATCGACATCATCATAACCAGCATGACCGTTCCTTTAATCATCGGCCAGATACCGCCATGCAACATATCTCCGGTAGGTTCGGCTGTGATAAACTCCCAGGATAGATGGTCAAACCCCTTGATTGTTACGATGCTCAGGATAAAAAACACTATCGCAACAACCAGCAGAGCGGTTGCGTTCGTAATTATTTTGAAGGCAAGCTCATATCCTTTTCTGTAATCACGCATAAGTCCACTTCCTTATGAGTTTTTGGGACAGGTAGTTAATGACGAATGTCGTAACAATCAGAATGAACCCAAGTAAAAACAGCATACTGTAGTGCGTGTCACCAACTATTACCTCACCCATTTCGGCTCCGATTGTAGCGGCAAAGGTTCTCGCTCCGGCCGCAAAATCCATGTTGAAGATAGCGGCGTTGCCAGAACACATAAGCACTATCATGGTTTCACCAAAAGACCGGCCAAACCCAAGCAGACCGGCCGCAAAAACTTTTCCATATGTTGCAGGAATAATTATCGAGGTTATTATTTGATAATCGAACAACCCGCAACATTTAGCGGCATGAATTTGTTCTTTAGGGTAGCTTGAATATATGTCTTCAAAGAGTGTCGTCATTATCGGGATAACCGTTAAGGAGAGCATCGTGCCTGCCAAAAAGGCATTAAGCCTGAAAGTCGTCCCGGTAATTTCCTGCATATAAGTGGCAAAAAAGATAAGCCCAAGAAACCCTAACACAACAGTTGGCATTCCGGCCAAAAGCTCGGTTATTACTTTAACGGCGTAACGCAATCTTTTGGGAAGGTAAAAAGCGATGGCAAGCGCCGTTAGAAAGCTTATGATAGTTCCCTCTACTACCGCTACCAAGGTTATTTTTAACGTGCCAGCCATCAAGGGCCACAGGCTGAAAAGCGGCTGTTCAGAGACCGGTTGCCACATTATCTGGCCTAACATATTGTCAAGCGTTTGGAAAACACTGGCGGTTCTGGCAAATTCTTCTTCGTTTTCAGTGTCGTGATAAAGCGACATCTCGTTTCGCTGGTCCGGGTCCGTAACGAGCGGGAGCGATTCTGTAAAGATAAAACTAAAAATGGCTAAAACTATTCCCACGGCCAGAAGGCCGCCAAGGAAAAGGACACCGATAGCCACCTGCTCTTCGAGCTTGCGTTTTTTCATCGATTGGTTTCTGGAACTGATTTTGGCGCTTTCCGGCGTATCAGACATCTCGCTCAAGCCGTAGCCCTTTCAAAATTTTCATAGATTTTCACAGGAATATGCATGGAAAACAGGCTCCCCTCACCAAGAACACTCTCCACCGTCACTTTGCCACCATGCGCCAGAATGGAGTGTTTTACAATAGAGAGGCCAAGCCCAGTGCCGCCAAGCTTTCGTGATCTGGCACCGTCAACACGATAGAAGCGCTCAAAAATTCGCTCCAGATGCTTTTTTTCAATACCGTAACCTTGATCGCGGACGTGCACTGAAAGCGTGTTGTCTTGTATAAAGGAGGAGACCCACACAACTTTGCCGTTATCGCTATAGTTTATGGCGTTGTCTATAAGATTAGCCAAGGCCCGCTCTAAAAGCACAATGTTGATAGAAGCTGTGAGGTCATCATGGCAATCCAGCTCTAACTTGATATCCTTTTCCGTAGCTTTGTATACCATATCATTAAGAATTTTCTGAAGAATTTCCTTAATGGGAGCGTCTACCAGCAACCCATGAGAAACCACTTCCTTATTTTCCAGCCTGGAAAGGCTTAACAGATCTTCGATAATAGCGGACAGACGTTTTGTGTTTCTTGAAACACCGCGTAAAAATCTTTCCGCCGGCTGGCGATCGTTCATCGCCCCGGAAAGCAGAGTTTCAACAGACGCCTGTATTGAAGTTATGGGCGTACGAAGCTCATGAGACACGTTAGCGGCAAAATCACGCCTGAGATTTTCAAGGCGGCGAAGCCTGGTAACGTCGTTTAACGACATCACCTGCCCCCAATATTCCCCATCCGATTTGTAAAGAGGGCTTTGGACTATTTGAATAATCCGCTCCCTGGGAGTATCTATTGTTACCTCTTTTGATATCTGCGTGCGGGCTTTAAGGCCTTCATCGACGAACTTTAAAAACTCGCTCCGCTTATGCACATATTTTATGGAAAGCCCCTCGACTTTGGCAGACGGTATATCCAACAACAGTTTTGCCACCGGGTTAATTTTTAAAATAACATAGTTTGTGTCTACGGCTAGAATGCCTTCCGTTAAACAGGCGAAAACCGCATCTCCTGACTGCGCCTCGTTGGCACCTGCGCTTATTCTGCCTTTAAGTTCGCTACCCATTTTATTAAGCTTTTCGGCGATATCAGCGATTTCTTTTATATTCCAACCCGCAACCGGCTTATCAAAAAGACCGATAGCGTATCTTGCCGCACCTTGTGCGATGTCTTTTAAAGATTTTTTAACAGTGCTGGAGGCTATTACACCAAGCATGGCGGATGTTAAAAGTATCGTGAAAGTTATAAAAACTATCTTATCCGGTTCCATAACCAACCCGTTGGCAACAAAAAGACAGGCTATAGTTGATAACGTAAGAAGAACCAGGTTGAGCGGAAATACTTTCCAAAAATAAGTTGTATGCTTCATGTTAGTCGTCCAAGCGATACCCAACGCCGCGCACGGTGTGGATTCGTTTTCCCCAGACGCCGAGCTTTTTGCGGATAAAAGTTATATGCACATCAACCGAGCGTTCGGAAACACTCACGGTGCCACCTCGAATTGTGGCGACTATCTGGTCACGCGTCATGACCCCGCCATTTTTTCTCATAATAGCGTCCAGTATGGCGAATTCTGTAAAGGTAAACTCCACGGGTTTGCCGTCCAAAAGCACCTCACGTCTGCTTCTGTCCACGATCAATCCATCAATATCCACTCTCGCCGAAACATTTTCTTTTGAATTTCTTCGTAGCACGGCCTGAACCCTGGCGATGACTTCTTTTATGTTAAATGGTTTCGTAACATAATCATCGGCTCCCATTTCCAGGCCTTCCACAATGTCCACCTCTTCCCCTTTTGCAGTGAGCATAATGATGGACGTGTCGCACATAGCAGGGTCAGACTTGGCTCTTCGGCAGACTTCAAGGCCACTTATATCAGGGAGCATGAGATCCAGAAGAACGACACCGGGAGACCATGTGCTTATCTCCTTTAAGGCCTCTTCCCCTGTGCCGGCTAAAGCAACTTCATAACCTGCTTTTTCAAGGTTATATTGGAGCAGGTCACGAATATCCTCTTCATCGTCGACCACAATTACCTTTTTGGCATTCCCATTTTCCATAACTTAAATGTATCAGTAACGGAACAAATGCTGTGTGAAGTTTATATTAAAAAATTATTAAGATTGTGTTAAGACCTGATACCAAGAACCCCGGTAGCGACGATTTCCCGCGCCAGGGAGGGGCTGGCAGATAAAATCGCCTGAAATCTTTTTTGCTTTAATGACCAGATGTCACCATACGTATCAAAAATATCAACAACAGCCATGTCACGCCCCTCAGAGTCCAACGCCACACCGCCGATTGCGTTGAGAACAGCCACAGCTCCGGCTATGTCCCAAATGCTACTACTTCCGATCAGAACCGCATCCAGAGAAGGAGCGTTGTTCGCACCCGGAGTGCAACAAAACAGGCATGCAGGAACAGTGGCACCGAATTGGCGTCTTTTCGCATTTGTCCATAAAAACCTGGAGCTTTCAAAACCACTATCTATTGCATAAAACTGCATCGATTCCATACCGCCACCTGCAGTCTGCATGGGCTTGGCGCTTAGACTACATATAATATTATTATCATACCCGTTAGCGATGATTCCTTCAGTGATTTGTCCATCTTTTACAAGCGCCACGCTTAAACCCCAATATCCCATACGGTTCACATAGTTTGCCGTTCCATCAAGCGGATCTATAATGAACAGCGGAGTGCCGTTAACAGGAAGACGGTCGTCCCCTTCCTCTTCAGACAGAATTCCGGAACCTGGAAAACAACGATCAATTCCCTCCACTATCATCTTCTGCGAAACCATGTCGACCTCTGTAACATAATCTTGCGCATACGCTTTTGATTTTGTCGCAAGATCGGCATTGGATAGAGTTCGCTGATAGGCAACGACGTTTTCTATATCTGGCAAAAGTTTTTCTATCATAATTAAATCACATGCTCAGCGTAAAATACCTGCCATCCTGCGGCCAACGTGGCCACTACCTGGGGCTGGCCTCCTGTCTGCCTGACAATAGCCCAATCGGCACATTTGCCTATTCATATTTCAACACGATATGGAAGGCAAGCCGGTTTCATAGCAAATACTGGTTTTATGGTAGATAAAAAAAAACGGGTGACGCACGAGACTAACCGCACGCCACCCGAATAAAACCTCCCAATAGCCACACTAAAACTCTAACTTCTCATCTTCCAGCATTCGTAGAAAATGGATGCAGGAGAGGTTTCCGCCTCTCCTGCCGTGTAAGAGACGTTACCGTATCTCTTCTTTAGAAAAGATACTGAGCTTGAACAAAGGCCTCGTCTACGTCGTTGCCATTCTTGCCATCTTTATTTTCGTTAATACGATAGGTGAACTGAAGCTTGACATCATGTTTGTGGGCAAACAAGTTCGCGCCAAAAGAAGTCCGGTTCCAGTCATGGCTATATCCGTCCGCCTTCTGGCTGGAATAAGCGGCGACGAGTTCGGAGATGTTCCCAAACATGTAACCGCCTTCAACGGCATAGTTGTTTAATTCGGTTTCACCATTCTCATAGATGCCGTGTGTGACACTACCATCAACCGTTTCAGCATTGATCCGGTTCCACTGCGCATCAATAGACAGACCTGCACCCCTGAAAGCTCCACTAACTTCCAATCCGGTTACCTTGTCGACATCCGGTTTTTTGCCTTCGCTCGTATCTACACCAAGCGCGGTACGAGTGTTATTGTCATTGTCGTTGTCCCAGCTAAAAGCCGCAACGCTTAATGTAGCTCTGGTCTTTTTACTAAAGTCCCCCTGCTTCATTTTAAGATAACCTAGTGGGTGCCAGCTTACACGGGCACCAATCAACACACCTTCGTTCCAGTCGGTCTGATCGTTGGCCGCACTGCCAAAGTCGATTTTCTTTGCATCGGGGTCGATACGCGCGTCAGCAAGCCCGGCCGCCCAATCAAGGGTCTTGTCACCTGTGTGACCATTTACATAGATGCCCATCTGGCGGTCAGGAGTTCCGTAGTTATGGTCACCAACGAATGTACGCTCAACGAGCTGTTGATATTTAGAAGACGTCAAACCTTCTCTGGAAAAAGGATAGAATATGTTACCAACGGTTATCTTCATATTTTCGACACCCGTATACTGCATGTAGGCGTCTTTAACAGCAATTTCGTTATCATCACGGCTCTTGCCCATGTCCCACTGGAATTTGCCTTTCCAGTCTTTGTGCAGGCTACCCTCAATAAAAGGGCGCAGACGACGGAAAAAGACATCATCAGTCGATTCGCCACCATCAGGGTCTACCTGATGATACTGAAGCTGGATTCTGCCACCCAGTTTCACATATTTGTCACCATCTTTGTAAGTAACCCCACCGGCTAATGCGGAGGTGGATGCGACGCTGATAATAACGGCCGCTGTCAGTAGTTCTCTAAACATTTTTTGCTCCTCTATGGTTTAGTCGTAACAGGCCGCTTGGCCTCTTGCTATGGAAGTATAAGGCAAAAAGTTTTTGTTGGTATTAAGTTTTGGTTAAAAATAAATTTATTACTGCAAAGTTATGGGCAGTCGTATATTAAGGAATTGTTAAGACTTGGAAAATATGAATGGTGCGCTGGCGACCCTGCTATTTCACCAAACAAGCGTCGCCCGACTTGTTCGGAAATATCCATGTAATATTTACGGTATCACACTAGTCCGCCGCGATTTCAACACGATTACGCCCATTGCCCTTTGCCTGATAAAGCGCTTTATCGGCACTTTTGATTAAGGAATCGACATTCGGTTGTTCACTTGCATTCCTGACGCAAACGCCAATGCTCAATGAAACTTTAATCGCCCCCTCCACAGTAGGCACCAGATATTCGAATATTGCACCACGAATCCTGTTGCATAGCTTAACAGCGTCATCTTTACTGCACCCAGGCATTACAAGAAGGAATTCATCGCCACCAAATCGCCCGAAAATATCGTAGGGGCGTAAAATAGAACGGATTTTCTTTGTCACCTCCTGCAGAAGCGTGTCACCCGCCATATGCCCATAGGTATCGTTAACCAGCTTGAAATTATCCAGGTCGAACATGGCAACGGCAAGCTCACTTTTGCTTCGGGACGCCCGCTCAAACTCAGCTTCGGTAGCCTTCTTTATCCCCCGTCGATTCAAGGTTCCGGTGAGCGAATCATGCACAGCCTCGGTCTCCAGTATCGCTCTTGCGTCCATCAGTTGCCGCTGTAGCCCGATAACACGGATACCCGCCTTGAGCCGTGCCTGCAATTCATGAGGGAAAAACGGTTTGGTTACATAATCATCCGCCCCTACTTCGAAGCCTTTGATAACATCTTTTTTTTCAGCTTTGCCGGTAAGCAGGATGATATACGAATATTTTTTCTTATCAAGTTTCCTCACTCGTTTGCATATTTCGATGCCTTCCATCCCCGGGATGCTCCAGTCAAGCAACAACATCGATGGCGCGTCTTCGGCCTGCGCGGCTTCCCATGCTTCCAGCCCGTCGGAACACTCAACAACCCCATAACCCCATTTCGTTAAGAGTAAACGAAGTTGCACCCTGATAGTTGGGTCATCATCGGCAATCAAAACTTGCATTATCTATCCTTTGAGATATTCAGTTAGTTCTGCATTAAAGAATTCAAGCTCTTTTTCCAATAACTCATAGTGCTGTTCAGCATTGCTAAAATCAGCGGCTTCTCCAGCTTTCTCCAGTTTAAGCGCAAGCGCGGCTACCCGCATAGCACCCATAGTGGCCGAAGATCCTTTCACAGCGTGGACACCATTTATCAACAGCTCGGGTTCCAAATTTGCTATAGAGTCTTTTATTTTCGGCATAAGTTTGCTTGTATGTTGAAAAAACGCTTCAGCCATTTGGCTTAGCAGGTCGATATCGCCTCCCGCCCGTTCCAGAGCTTCAACATGGTTAAATACCTCAGCATCCCCCCATCGTGGCATGTCATCAGCCATTTTCGACCACTCACTCAAAGGATCTCTTACGTTGCACAGGTTACTGATCGTTCACTAAATCAGGTTGCGTTGCCCGGGTTTCAGGATATAGGCGTCCAT
>JAJRTC010000007.1 GCA_024278445.1 Nitrospirota bacterium | reverse complement strand
GAAGACCTGATCCTTAAGTTCTTTTTGGGACTCGACCATGAATCCGCCTCCGAAATTTTAATCCACCTGAACGATCACACAAGATACCTGATTCTCGAAAAATCACCAGCCGAAAAACTGGGTGTTCTGATAGAGGAGATGGATAGTGACGATGCCGCCGACATACTGGCAGACGTCGATGAGGAGAGGGTAGAGGATATCCTGGAAACCGTTTCCGATGACGTAGACGAAGAAGTCTCTCGTCTCATGGAGTATGACGAGGATACGGCTGGCGGAATTATGCAGACGGAGTTTGCCTCGATCCATGGTGAGTCTACAGTTACGGAAACGATAGAAGAGTTGAGAGGCAAGGCAGAAGAGATAGGAGAGTTTCATAATGTGTTCGTTGTAGACGAACAAAAGCGCCTTTTAGGAACTCTACCCCTGCACACGCTGATAATAAACTCAGGCGACGCTCTTATAAAAAATCTTCTGGAAGGGCATGACCCTATCAGCGTTACAGCCGACACAGATCAGGAGGAGGTGGCGCATATAGTAAAACGTTACGACCTGGTTTCACTTCCTGTGGTAGATGAAGCCGGAAAACTGTTAGGTCGAATAGTGGTTGACGATATCGTGGACGTTTTAGAGGAAGAGGCGAGCGAAGACATCATGAAAATGGCCGGCACCCACGACGAGGCGCTGGTACAAACTCATTCGTCTGTTGAAATGGCGAAATACAGGTTTCCGTGGCTTGCCTCGTCCCTTGTAGCCGGGTTTGTTGCAGGCTCGCTTATTTGGCAGTTCAAGGCGACACTATCTGAAGCTTTGGCACTCGTAGCTTTTATACCTGTTGTCATGGGTATATCCGGCAACGTAGGTTCTCAAAGTTCCGCTCTTGTCGTTCGCGGCATGGCGACGGGCAAAATAGACCCCGGTTCGCTTGGCTGGTACCTTGTAAAGGAACTGAAAATAGGGCTTTTGCTAGGTGTGGCTTGCGGGATTTTAGCCGGAGCAGGTGCATACTTTTGGCTTCAAAACGCAGATATCGGCTGGATAGTAGGGATGTCTATTTTTATCTCAATAATAGCCGCAGCTATAATGGGGGCGGCCATCCCGCTTCTGTTCCGGTGGGTAAAGATAGACCCCGCCATAGCAGGTGGCCCCATTGTGCTGGCCATGAACGATATTACCGGCATACTGATATTTTTCGCTATCGCCACGGCACTCATGGGCGCGTAATATAATCGCAAAGCATTTTTGAGATTTGCAAAACCCGTCAGTTTTATAGTCGGCGTGTTTTTTTATTTCACCACACGCAGGTTGGCCCGGCCAGCTTTTTTGCCGCTGGTACCCACAGCAGGTTTTACTGGCTGTTGAGCCATGTCTACTTCTTTCTCGGCGTGTTTATTGCGGAATTGGATAACCGCGTCTTGAGAACTCATCTGGATGATAGATTCCCACGGGAAATAGCAGTTGTGCAGTTTTCCTGAGAAGCGCATCGGGGTTTTTATCCCCATTTCATCAAAGGATAGCTTTGGTGTGGGAACCGCTCCTAAAATAAAATCAACAACCTCCTGACGCTTCAGGTTGGCGGGAACGTCTACATTTTCCAAAACAGTGGTCACCGTAACAAGAAGGTCACCCTGAGTGTAAAACCACTCAAAAACCGGAACCTTGTTCATCTGTTACCCCCACTTTCTACATTAATTTTCGCACAAAAAAAAGTTCCTCTCAACACTATAATATCGGGGTCAAGCATAAGTTACGCAACTTGTGAAAATGGCTGTAAATTATTGTCTGTAGATAGCAAGTTAAAATGTTCTGTTTATGTAGCACGTTATCTGTCCGGTTTGTTATCCATACTTTTGTATCGCCTTCCCTTGACTCCATAAGAGAGCCATCCAGATGTAGCATCATCCCGGTCATCGGCTTTCGTTCGCGCTTCCTGCGATGAGCCCCGCGACGCCACCTTCCGTAAATCTCCTCAAATCTCATATCTCTTACCTCCTGTAACAAATGCGTCTTCGTCATGATCGCCTCCTTTTAAGAGACCACCTTGAACCGGACAACTCTTCTGCTACATAAACAGGACATATTACGTGTGATCTAAACCGCCGGGAAGTGGTGTTGTTATCCTTTGCTTTACGGTATATCCTTTACAGCTTATATATTTAATCGATCGTAAGGTGACAAGATGATAGACCTGCACACGCATTCGTTGTTTTCAGACGGAGAGCTTATTCCGTCGGAGCTTGTAAGGCGGGCGCAGAATCTGGGATATCGGGCTATTGCGATAACCGATCATGTCGATTATTCAAATTGTGACATTATCGTGCCCCAAATCGCCGCTTTTTGTGAAAATACCGGTTTCGACGGTATCAAGGTTATTCCGGGTGCCGAGATAACCCATGTTCCGCCCGGTAAAATAGGTGCGTTAACAGAAAAACTGCGTGCGTTAGGGGCAAAACTCGTGCTGGTTCATGGCGAAACCGTGGTAGAACCTGTAGCGAACGGAACCAACAGGGCGGCTATAGAGGCAGGTGTTGATATCGTCGCGCATCCGGGGCTGGTTAACGTAGACGACGCCAAACTTGCCGCAGATAAAAGAGTGGCGTTTGAACTTTCCGGCAGGGGAGGGCACAGCTTTACGAACGGTCATGTATTTTCGATGGCGCGTGAACATGGTGTTTCTCTCGTTTTTAGCACAGACGCCCACGCACCGCGTGATCTTATGAACCGTGATATGGCGGAAAAGGTTATCATGGGCGCAGGCGCAACAGGGGCCGAGTCCGATGCAATGTTCGATTACGCACAAAAACTTGTAGAGCGATTTTAATTTAAAGAGGATAAATTTCTGCCACAGGGTGTCGGAAGTAGTTTAAAAAGTTAGAGGGAGAGAATGGGACGTTACAAAAGGGTTATAAAGAAAAAAGAAAAAGGGAGTGGCGATCTTCTGCTTGATTCCGGTGAAAGCGCCAAACACTGGATTGCCGAACATTTTTCGATTGTGTCGCTTGCCGTTGGCGCACTCATTTTGGCGGGCGCACTATGGTATGGTTTGATCTACTATAACAACGTCACCTATCAGGACGCGCAGGGGCGGTTATATGAAGCCACCATGTTAACAAGGGCCGCAAGTGTAGGAGCCGAAGACCCCCAAACGGCGATATCGAAAGCAAGAGAGATTGTAGAACGTGGCGGGCCTGGCGAGGTGGTAGCGCAGGAGTTAATTGCGTTAGCCGACCTTCTGTTTAAAACGGGTGATTATGCCGGCGCTTCTTCAGAGTTTGAAAAGGCCGCCTCTGTTGCGGAAGATGGAACTTTGCACCATGAAAGAGCGTTGATAGGAAAAGCGCATTGCGCCATAGCATCCGGGAAAATGGATGAGGCGGAGTCTTTGTTTAAGGCTCTTGCTCAATCGGCAAAGTTTTATCCGAAAGCCGACATACTTTTAAACTTGGCGTTTGCGCTTGCCGGAGCCGGCAAAACAGACGAGGCCGTTAAAACGCTTAACCAGATCAAGGCGGAGAACCCGTCGTTTTATTCAGAAGACTTTATCGCCGATACCATACAAAGGATAGAAGACGGTGGCTTTGCGCCTCTTCTTAAGATGGCGGCCATGATAAAAGACGAGGCACCGGATAACTCTATCGTTGCGGTTCATGGCGAGGGAGCGAAGTAGCTTTGATCCACTGGTTCGATCTTTTCGTAGGCTTTTTCCTTTTTGCTTCGGCTTTATGGTCATATTTTCGAGGGTTTGCCCGCGAGGTTTTTTCGTTCTCTTCGCTCATCGCAGGATATCTTGCGGCTTCCACATGTTATGGCGTTACCGCCGGTTCTTTAGAATCGTTGATAGCCGACAAGGCTTT
>JAJRTC010000066.1 GCA_024278445.1 Nitrospirota bacterium | reverse complement strand
CTTCCATTTTTACCGATAAACGGAACGACCCGGATCCTTCCGAGCTTGGGGCGGGCGAGGTTGTAACCGATTTTATCGCTCCTGTAGACAACGTTGAAAAGCTTGAGGAGTGGACATGGTACGTCTACCCTATGTTCAACCTGAAAGATGAACGAGCGTATGAAAACAGGGGGAAAACGTTAGGTGTGGACTTGCCGATACAGGCTAATGAGAAGTGGAAGGTGTATGCTTTCAGGTTTAAGGTTACGAGTGTGATCCCGTCGTTGCAACACGCTTATTGATAAAAGCCGCATTACAGGATTCTACGTGCCGACCCCCCGTTTGCCGTGGCTGTACGCTTGCCGGTTTGGTTGGTTCTAACAATAAAACCGGCTAGATCGCGACGTCTACCGTGCCGCCTATTTCCCTGTCTGCTACAGGTTTGTTCTGCGCTGAGGAGTCTGCCCGTTCCTGTGCCTTGACCTGCTCTTTGTCGGTAGGTTGAGGTGCCCTTTGTGTCGGCTCTGCCGGAGGTCTGGCTTCTATTTCTTCAACTCCAGCTTCAGCGGCATTTTCAAACGCCTGTTCCTGTTCTCTCTGCGCCACGGCGGTTTCTATGGTATCCCTCGTGGTTGTTGTGGCATCAGGAGGTTCCACTGCCACATCAGAAGGCGCTCCCTGATCTACCGCTTCAGTGGGTGGAGGAGTTGCCTGCGGTTGTACTTCCGGTAACGGGGTAAGGTTCTCCCCGGCGGCTGTTGTAGCCTTTCTTGATGAGATGTCATTATTGGGGGGTTGGGCTGGCGGCTCTTCTTTTTCTACGACCAGTTTATCCTTGTGGAAAATTGCCGCTTCCGCCTGCGCTTTCTGCCCGATTTTATCTTCAACGGTTTCCTTTTTTACGATGTCGCGTCGTTCCGGCTTGTCATTTTCCGTTCGTGTTTCTTCTGCCCTTTGTCTTGTGCGAGTTTCCTGGGGGGGCGTTGCTTGCGGGGTTGTGTTCAGAGCCGATGTCTCAGCCATAGCGCGTCCTTTCGTACCACTTCGTATGTTACCATTATATTTTAATGGCGGTAAAGTGTCAATCAGGCGGGCAATCCTTTATAAAACAGATATTTCAAAACTATGCTAGCGAGTGTCTGTAGCAAGTTTTTCGCCTGCGCCAATCTTTGCGGAGTGGCTATATTCTGCCATCGCCCGCACGAGCATGTCGTCTATCTGGGCTATTCTTTTTTTATTGGCCGGATGTGTGGAGAAAAAATCAGAATCGCTCGATTTTTTTTCTTTCTTGCCCCAACGCGAAAACCTTTGCCAAAACTTTTTAGCTTCTCTTGGGTCATACCCCGCTCTTGCCATGTAAAGTATTCCTAAGTAGTCCGCTTCCAACTCGTGGTTGCGGGAGAAAGGCAATGTGATGGCTACAGCCGAACCTATGCCATAGGCGGCTCTCATGGCCTGCCTGTCCGCTTCGTTCCGGGTTAAGCCTTGCGCCAGAACTTCGCCTGCAATGGCGACCATGATGGATTGGCTCATCCGCTCGGCCCCGTGTCTTGCCACGGCATGGGCGATTTCGTGGCCTATGACCGCCGCCAAGCCTGCTTCGTTTTCGGCTATCGGCAATATGCCTGTGTGTACCCCGACTTTGCCGCCCGGCAGGCAATAGGCGTTAGGTGTTTTGTCCTCTACCAAGTTAAACTCCCACTTGTATTGCGGTCTGTTCACAACTCTGGAGATCCTCCTGCCAACCCGGCGGATAATTTTTGTAACGCGCTTATCAGCAGATATTTTCGATTTTTTCAGAATATCCTTGTAAGCTTTCGTTCCCATCGAAAATTCGGTTTGCTGATCGAGCAAAATGAGTTGTGTCCGGTTGGTTTCGGGTACCGTTTCGCAAGAGGGAAGCAGGGCCAAAAACAACGCGACAAATATTATTGAAGACTTAATGTACTGTTTTGGTAAGTATTTGTATCTATTTATGGTAATGAAGCTCATATGTTAAGTATATTCTGCCATAAATTGGAAATATTAACCTGAAAAACAGGTTTTAGCGAGTATAAACAACTTTATCCAATGTATCTAAATAGGATAAAATATTCTTAATAACGTGTTTTTAAAATAAAGGTGTCTTTTGAGCGCTTCAACGAAAAGTCCCAAAAATGAGATAACAATTCTCATAGTTGACGATGAAGAAGTCATCCTTAGAACCTTGAAGCATGTTTTAGATGGTGGCCATTTCACGGTTTATACGACCGTCTCTGACAAGGAGGCCTTAAACCTTGCAGATAAATTATCTTTCGATCTTGTGATTTGCGACTATAACCTGGCCGGAGCAAACGGCATAGATACCATACTGAAGATTAAAGAGAAAACCGACGATATAGCTTCTATTTTGATTACCGGGTATGGCGACGACGAAACCGTGATAGACGCTTTTACCCGTTGCCGCGTAGATTATTATATCAACAAACCTTTCGGAGCCCATGAGGTGAGGAAGGTTGTGTCTATCGTGTTAAAAAATCTTGAGGCGCGCAGAAGGGAAGCCGGGTTCAAAGAAGAATTATGCCGCAAGGTGGGGGAAGCGACGGCGGAGCTGCAGGCGGCAAACTTTCTTTTGGAGGAGAAAGAGCGCGAGACCGCGAGGCTCAATCAACGCTTGTACGAGGAACGGGAAAGGCTAAGAACGCTTAACACGAAGTTAGAAGAGCTTTCTGTTACAGACGGTTTAACCGGGTTGTATAACCGCCGTCATTTTGCTCATCGGCTTGACGAGGAGTTTCAGCGTGCCGAAAGGTATGTGGGCATTCTCTCCCTTCTCATGCTCGACCTTGACGACTTCAAGGAGTTAAACGATAAATACGGTCACCTTGTGGGTGACGAGGCCCTTCGCATGGTGGGTGCCGCGTTACACGAATCAAGCAGGCAGATAGACCTTCCTGCAAGGTATGGAGGTGAGGAATTCGCTCTGCTTTTGCCTGAGGTTGGCTTAGCCGGCGCTGTGAGGCGGGCTGAAAGGTTGCGACGGGTTGTTAGTGAGCTTGACGTTAAAGTTGGGGAGATCCACGCAAAGCTTACCGTGTCGATCGGTGTAGCTTCTTTTGATAGTGACAAAATGAAGGAGCCAAACGACCTTGTGCGCACGGCCGACGAAGCGT
>JAJRTC010000065.1 GCA_024278445.1 Nitrospirota bacterium | reverse complement strand
GTAAGGTTCTATGAGCGCCGTGGGCTTATTGAACAGCCACCCAAAAAAGATTCAGGTTACAGGCACTATCCTCATGCCTTGGTTCGCCGGATAAAATTTATAAGGCATGCTAAAGAGCTTGGCTTCTCTCTTAAGGAAATTTTAGAGCTTTTGGCGCTTAAGGTTGACCCTTCCTCCACATGCGCCGATGTAAAAAACCGATCCGAAAAAAAGATCGAAGATATCGGAATGAAAATAAAATCCCTCGAAAAAATGCAAAAAACTTTAAAAAAGCTCGCAAAATCGTGCGTTGGCGAAGGTTCGGCGGATGAATGTCCGATTTTAGAAGCTCTTGACCAGGAGGAATTATGACAAAACAAGTGGAATTTATATACGATGCCGACTGCCCCAATATTGAAGTCGCGAGAAAACAGCTTATGGCCGCTTTTACAGATGCGGGTATTACGCCAAAATGGGTGGAGTGGGAGCGTAACGACCCAAAAAACCCAGACTATGTCAGGCAATACGGTTCTCCCACCATTCTCGTTGATGGCAAAGATGTGGCAGGCGTTACACCGACAGGTGACAGCAATAACTGCAGGATCTACAAGGATGAGGCTGGAGTGGTCAGCGGAGTTCCATCGGTGAAGGTTATTATTTCAGCTCTTTTAAACGGTGTGAAAACTGAAAAGGGTGCGGGGAGCGGGGGCGCTAGCAAGGTTTTAAAAGTCGCGCCATCGTTTGGCGTAGTTGCTTTAACGCCTTTGATCTGCCCTGCGTGCTGGCCCTTGTATGTTGGCTTTTTAAGCTCGCTCGGCATTTGGGGAGCAGGGACAAAAGCGTATCTTGTTCCTGTAACGGGCCTGCTGGTTGTTCTGGCTCTCGTCCCGCTCTGGCCACGGGCCGGAAATCAGCGCGGATATTGGCCGCTTGCCATGGGGGGAGTTGGCGCGTCTGTTGTTATTGCCAACATGCTGATGACATTTTCGGATTCTGTGTTGTACGCAGGAGCACTGCTTCTTGTTGCGGCGTCGATATGGAACCTTTGGCCTCAAGAAAAAGGTGTTAATGCGGAATGCCCCGCGTGTGTTTCTGCTGAGCAGGAAGGACGTATTTAATTATCAAAGAACTGACAAGTAGCAAACCTATGGAAGCGAAAATAAAAATAAAGCTTTTCAGTGCGGGATATCATTTGTGCGAGGAAACCGTTAGACTGGCAAACCAGTTGGTTGTTGCCTGTGAGAGGGAATTGGCGAGGACGCTTTGCGCTCTACTCTTTCAGAGGCGTAGGGTGTGGTGATTTGGCCGTCTGTCGGACTTGTGAAATCGTAACTAGGGAAAGCCCGGCTTTTCTACAGTAGGTATTCATAAGCCCGACAGACGGCTAGCCAAAAAATAGTTTCTTGAAGCTAATGTGGTTATTAATAATGTTCCAGTATTCTGACTTCCCGTCTTCGTAGTGAGTTTGTACAAGTCCAGATAGCATGTCAGCAAATTGGATGTTTAGGTTCTTCGAACTTTCTGTGGAAATAGTTTCTATGGTGGTTTTTGCACTCAGCTCAAACCATAGGTAGGTTTGAAGGTAGTCATGCAAGCTGTTGCCACTTTCCATCTTTATGGACTTTGGGTCTGGCATAAAAAACACGAAGTCAAACTTTGCCATTTCATGGACGAGTAGTAATTTAATCATATAGTTGTAGATTTTGTTGCCATCCTGCCTGATATGTGGCAGTACATTTTCTTTCTTAACAGTTATGGAGTGGTATCCAATATCTGGTGACTGACTGGCTAACTTTTTTGCCTTTTCCGTGAAAACCTTTCGGGCGGCATGCTTCATTTGGGACCACTTTTTTTCTTTTTGTGGATTCCATCTGTGTTTAGAGTAAAGGTCTTTTATTACCCTTTTAGGAAGATGACTACTGTTTGAAGGAGCAACCAAGGCCGCGATAGTAATAAACCTGCTGGAACCACCCTGTCGGTAAGGTCTGTCAAATTTCCAGCCAAGGTCACCGCTTTCATCCAGATATATATGCACAGAAGACATGGTGGTTAAATATCAAATTGATAAGTTGAGGCAAAAAAAAAGACGGCCCCCGGAGCCGACGCTCTTACATAGCGCTTACGATACCTTGCGGCGTCGCGGTTATTCCAGGATTTACCCGTCTCGCTATATTTATCGGCTTATTGATGCAAATTGTCAAATATAAAAATATGTCATGTAATATGTTGTCAAAAATATCAATAACTTACTTTGCTAACATGTTGTTCGTCATTAGCGGGTCTGCTGGCGGCATATCGCTGATTAAAAAAAACTGTGTGATGACAAAGCACATAAAATATATTCCTGCTACGGGTGCTAACCTTTACTTCTTGTGCGACCCCGTAGACCCGTAACCCCCTTCGCCCCGTTCGGTGTCGTTTAGTTCATCGACAATCGATATGCTCCAGTCTGTCACTTGCACAGGTACCATCTGGGCTATTTTACTGCCTGCGTCTATTGTCACGTCGCTCCCGGAATGGTTTGATATCAGCACGCCGATCTCGCCACGGTAGCCTTCGTCTATAACTCCGGCGGATGTCGTTAGCCGTTTCATGGCCATCGATGAACGGTCTTTTATTATTCCGCCCCACCCTTGCGGAAACTGCACGGCGATGCCGGTTTTAACGAGCCGCATCTCCCCTTTCGGTATCTTGACGCATTCTGCTGAAAACAGGTCGTATCCCAAATCTCCGCTATTTCCCCGTTCCGGGGCGTGTGCCCCCTCTTTTAGCATTTTAATTTTAAGTTCTTTCATCTACTTAGTATGCATGGCAATCCGAATCGCCTTGCTAACTCCTATGGCTGTATATAAAATAGTGGCTCGATAATACATCCGTTGTACATAAGGAGAAACTTAAAAAAAATGGAGAATACTCGTTTTCAAAGACAAGCGCCCGGATACACAGGGTATAGCGATAGCGCCGTTGCCGCCGAGCAACAGCGGTTTATGGTTAAAGTATATAACTGGATGGCGTCAGGTCTTGGTCTCACGGGGCTAGTGGCATGGATCGTTTCGTCAAGCCCGGCTTTGATGCAGATCATCTTTGGCAACCCGATAATAATGATCGGGCTTGTGATTGCCCAGTTAGGCCTTGTTTTCTGGCTTGCGACGCGTGTCATGCAGATGACGCAGATGACCGCCATGATGGTTTTTATGGGATACGCGGCACTCACCGGCCTTACGTTTTCCGCCATTTTTCTCATGTATACGACAGCTTCAATCGCCAGCACGTTCGTCGTCACGGCAGGAACGTTTGGTGCCATGAGCTTTTATGGCTATACGACGAAGAAAGACCTCACGTCATGGGGCAGTTTTCTTTTTATGGGGCTTATTGGCATCGTTATCGCCTCTTTGGTTAATATATGGCTCCAGAGCCCTGCTATTTACTGGGTCGTAACTTATGCCGGAGTTCTTATTTTCGTTGGTCTTACGGCTTATGACACGCAAAAGATCAAGGAGATGAACATTATTGGCAACGAGGGCACCGAAGAGGATACCAAAGAGGCTATCCGTGGCGCCTTAACCCTTTACCTCGATTTTATCAACCTGTTCCTTATGCTTCTTCGCATTATGGGAGACAGACGCTAAGAAGTTTTCAGGCGGCCTGCGCTGTTGACTTAACGGTCATTCGCGCAGGCTGTTTTTTTAAGGGGTTTATTGTTTAGGTTCAATAGAGAAATAAAAGTAAAAGGGGATTTGTTTGAAGCTGGCAATGCTACGGTATAGTCGGGGTAGAGGATGATTTGGACAGACTTTATCCCCAGTGAAATTTCAGAACTGTATGAAGTTCATGACTACAGGCACGCTACCGCGATTCTGGTTAACGAGTTTCCTCAGGAAGCAAAAGAAATTTTTAGTGCTCTCTTAGATTTTAGGTTCACGGAACAGGAAGTGAAACAGCCAGGTGGAAACGAAAGCTCTATACCAAAAAAATTTTCAGATATTTTGCGTCCTCTCGGGTGAGTTGAAGACACGTTAACTGCAAAAATGGTTGTTGACGATAGAGAAATCAGCCATGACACTCATAAAGTTGATTATCTGAAAGGACGTGTTGCGTTCGATCTTGAGTGGAATAGCAAGGATCAGACTTTTGACAGGGACCTTTACGCATTCAGGACATTTTTTGATTGCAATAGAATCAGCGTTGGTATCTTGGTTACGAGGAGCAATAAACTAGATCCTTGGTTTGATTCGCTAGGCGAATATCAGGACGTAAACGGAAAAACAAGAAAATACAAGTCAAAATATGGAGCAAGCACTACTCATATGGGGAAATTGTTGCCTCGCCTTGAGTCGGGGCGGAATGGTGGGTGTCCTGTTTTGGTTTTTGGAATCACACCGCGACTTTTAAAGAGGGAAACTCATGACTAAGAAAAAAACAGATGACACAGGGCATGATCTTCTGAAAAGGCTTAGAGGTGAAAAATATGCGACCATCCTTGCAGATCCCCCATGGCAGTTCAACAATAGAACAGGAAAGATGGCCCCGGAACATCGAAGGCTGTCTCGTTATTCGACAATGACGCTTGAAGAAATTAAGGTCTTGCCTGTCTCAAAGGTTGTGATGGAGCCAGCCCATTTGTACCTCTGGGTACCAAACGCATTGCTTGCGGAAGGGTTGCAGGTAATGCAGGAATGGGGGTTTACCTACAAAACCAATATTATCTGGCACAAGGTGAGGAAAGACGGTGGCCCGGATGGGCGGGGTGTTGGGTTTTATTTCAGAAATACGACAGAGTTAGTTTTGTTTGGAGTGCGTGGAAAAAAGGCAAGGACTCTACCGCCCGGTAGGAGTCAGGTGAATATTATTCGAACCCAAAAGAGAGAGCATTCCAGAAAGCCAGATGAACTTTATGACATAATCGAGGCATGTAGTCCGTGGCCCTTTTTAGAGTTGTTTGCAAGGGGTACTAGGAAAGGCTGGAAAACCTGGGGCAATCAGGCAGAAGAGTATGAACCGAGTTGGCCCACTTATGCCAATCACTCTCAATCTATAGCGATTGTGTGCAAATCGGATAAATAGCAACCTGCCGGTAGGCTCCGGAGTGCTAAACAAAAAGCCCCATTTTAAATTTTTTGGTTGATTATCGCTATCCTGCGGTGTTTAATCTCTCATTCCATATGGTGGGCGTAGCTCAGCTGGTAGAGCACTGGATTGTGGTTCCGGTGGTCGCGGGTTCAAACCCCGTCGCTCACCCCATTTTACCTCTCGCCGTTTGAATATTTGGCGTAGCGAAAATCGCCCGAAGGGTGTCTTTGCAAAAAAAACCGGTTTTTACTCTATTATCCGTTGAAATATCGAACCGGAAAGGGTACACTTCTCACTTTTTACCGATGGAATTGTTCCGCGCGTTTTGGGGCGCGTACCAGAAGGGATAATGGTTGTCAGATGATCGATATAAATTTCACCCTGATTATTCAGGCTATAAATTTCTTTGTTATGCTCTGGTTTTTGAACCGTTTCATTTTCCGCCCTGTATTAAAGACTGTGGATGAGCGCGAAGCAAAGATAAGGGAACTCGAAGAGAACGCCAGACGTGCGAATGACCGCTTTGAAAAATCTGCGGCTGAATATGAAAAAGGTGTGTCCGATATAAGGCGTGAGTCGTCTGAGATCGTGGTGTCCGCCGGCAAGGAGGCTCAGGTAGCTTCTGCCAAGATTCAGGAAGAAGCGTGCGGGCGGTTTAAAAAGAAGCTCGACGAGGCGGCGGAAGATATAGAAAAAGATGTAGCTCAAGCATCTGCTACTTTAAAAAAAGACGTGGGCGCGCTGGCCGGATCTTTGGCAACAAGGATCCTGGGCAGAAAGGTGGGAGCGTGACGCGTCTTTTTTCTGTAATTACCGTAACTGTTGTTGCGTTAGGTTTTGCCTCTTTTGCCCATGCGTCCGGTGGCTTGGCTATGGCTACGGAGTGGAGTTGGGCGCGTGATGGCGGCAGGATATTTAACGCTGTCGTCGTCCTCGGTTTTTTTGCCTGGGTTGCCGTAAAATATGGCGGGCCAATTTTAAGGAAGCGGGCGGAGGATATCGCCGATCGCTTCGAAAACCTTAAAACGGCGCAGGAAACAGCCGCTAAAAACCTCATGGAATACGAAAAAAAAATAGCCGTTTTTGAGGAAGAGGCAAAGAAAATAAGAGCCGAAGCAAAAGAAGACGCAGAAGCTATAAAGCAGAAGATTATCGCGCAGGCCAAGGAAGCGGCAGAGCTTATAATGAAAAAAGCCGAGGAGCGGATCGCGTTGGAAGCCGAGCGGGCGCGGGAGACGCTTCAGAAGGAAACAACTCTCACAGCCGTTGCGTTGGCGGAAGAAATATTAAAAAAGAACATGGGTAAAAGCGATCAGGCAAAGCTGGTCGAGGAGTATCTAAAGGGAATGGAGAAGGCGAATTGAAAGAAACCGCAGTCGCCGTAAGGTACGCCAAAGCGTTTATCGAGGTATATAAAAAATCAGGTGACCTTGACCGTATAAGCTCTGAGTTCTCGGTTATGGCCAGGCTTTATAGTGAGAGCCACAAGCTTCGCAACGTGATTCAAAACCCTGCCATTTCACTTAAGGTTAAAGAAGGCATTTTAGATGACCTTGCCAAAAAGGCGGGCTTTGACAAGGATACTTCGTTTGCCTTAACTTTTCTTCTTCAGAACGGCAGGGCGCAGATTATAAACGAAGTGGCCGAAGAGTTTGAAAAAATGGTTTTTGCCGCGTTGGGCCGTGTGCGTGTGGAAGTTACCAGCGCAGACGAGCTTACCGACAGCGACAAACAGGCGATTGCAGAAAAGATAAAAGAAAACACCGGACGCGATGCGGTTATGGATACGCAGGTTGACCCGTCGCTTATAGGCGGTGTTATTACGAAAATAGGAAGCAATGTGATGGACGGAAGCGTGAAAAACCAATTGAAGGCCCTAAGGGTCGGGATATAGGTTCCGTTTCGGGTTAAACAGGATTGAAAGGCAAAATCAAAGATGGCGATTAAAGCGGAAGAGATAAGCTCGATAATAAAACAGCGAATCGAGGGGTTTGAGGGCCAGCTTGAGTTAAAGGAAGTTGGCACTGTCATCTCTGTTGGTGATGGTATCGCCCGTCTTTACGGTTTGGAAAACTGTCTTGCCGGCGAGATGCTGGAGTTCCCGGGCGGCGTTATCGGCATGGCGCTAAACCTTGAAGAAGATAACGTCGGTGCCGTTTTGCTAGGTAGCGACATTGGAATATCCGAGGGGGACGAGGTTAAAAGAACCGGTCGTATTTTCGACGTCCCTATTGGCCCTGAGCTTGTTGGCCGGGTTGTAAACGCCATCGGCCAGCCGATTGATGGCAAGGGCCCGATAAACGCCAAGGAAACCGGCCCGATAGAAAGAATCGCTCCCGGTGTTATCGACAGGAAATCGGTTCACGAACCTATGCAGACCGGTATTAAGGCTATCGATTCTATGATCCCGATTGGCCGTGGCCAGCGCGAGCTTCTTATTGGCGATCGTCAGACCGGCAAAACCGCCATTGCTATCGATACTATACTGAACCAAAAAGGCCAGGACGTTTATTGTATCTATGTCGCCATAGGGCAAAAACGCTCTAACGTGGCTAGCGTGGTCGCCCTGCTCGAAGAACATGGCGCGATGGAATATACCACTGTCGTAGCCGCCACCGCTTCTGAGCCGGCTCCGTTGCAATATATGGCTCCTTACGCAGGGTGTGCCATAGGCGAGTGGTTCCGTGATAACGGAAAACACGCCCTCATAGTTTATGATGATTTATCAAAACAGGCGGCCGCATACAGGCAGTTGTCTCTCTTGTTGAGGCGTCCTCCGGGCCGCGAGGCGTATCCGGGCGACGTTTTCTTCTGCCACAGCCGTTTGCTTGAACGTGCGGCCAAACTTAACGATAGTTTAGGTGCGGGTTCGCTAACCGCCCTGCCGATAATCGAGACGCAGGCGGGCGACGTTTCGGCTTATATCCCGACAAACGTTATATCGATTACAGACGGCCAGATTTTCCTGGAATCCGATCTTTTTTATTCAGGTGTGCGTCCTGCTATCAACGTTGGTATCTCGGTTTCCCGTGTTGGCGGTTCGGCCCAGATCAAGGCGACAAAACAGGTTGCCGGCACTTTGAGGCTCGACCTTGCACAGTTCCGTGAGCTTGCGGCGTTTGCCGCGTTTGGCTCTGATCTCGATGAAGCCACGCAAGCCCAGCTAAAACGTGGCGAGCGGCTTGTTGAGATACTCAAGCAGGGGCAGTACGTTCCGCTTTCTATCGACAGCCAGGTGCTTATAATCTATTGCGGTGTTAACGGACATCTGGATGACCTTCCGGTTAAGAGCCTTGCAAAGTTCGAAACCGAATTTTTGGCTTTCATGGAGAGCAAGCATCCTGAGGTTGCCGAGAGCATACTGAAAGAGAAAAAAATCACGGACGAGAACGAAGAAGCGTTCAAAAAAGCGATTACCGAGTTCAAGGAACGCTTTGAGCAGTAGGTAAAAATGGCAAACTTAAAAGATATTAAACGCAGAATTGGCTCGGTTAAGAACACCCAGCAGATCACCCGTGCCATGAAGCTTGTTGCGGCGGCTAAACTGCGTCGCGCACAGGAGGCCGTTACGAAGGCGCGTCCCTTTGCCGACAAGGTTTATCAGGTCATGGAGAGCTTGTCGTTGCGTGTTGATCCGGATGCGCATCCGCTTTTAAAGCAACGCGCCGAGGTTAAAAAGATTTTGATCCTGGTCATGTCTGGCGACAAAGGGCTTTGCGGCCCTTTTAACAGCAACGTGTTCAAGGAATCACTAAAGCTTATAGATGAAAATAAAGAGCAAGAGATATCACTTGTCATAGTTGGCAAGAAGGGGCTCGATTTTTTCAAGCGCAGACCCTATACGATAGAAAAAACGCTTTTCGATTATGGAAAGAACTTGAGCATCAACTACGCACGGGACGTGGCGGAAGTTCTGAAAACTCAGTTTCTGGAAGAAAAGGCTGATCGTGTAGTTATGGTCTACAACAAGTTTAAAAACGTTGTTGTGCAGGAGCCTACGAGGGTTCAGCTTATTCCGGCCAGCCTGCCCTACCAAGAAGAGGAAGAGCGTCCCGTTGATTATGAATACGAGCCTTCCGCTGAAGACGTGCTAGACGGTATGCTGACGCAGTATATCGAGAACCAGATATACCAGGCTCTGCTGGAGTCGTCCGCGTCTGAGAACGGGTCGCGGATGACTGCTATGGACGCCGCTACAAAAAATGCAAAAGAAATGATAAACGGCCTGACACTTGAATATAACCGTGCCCGACAGGCGGCCATCACGACCGAGCTCATAGAAGTCGTGGCTGGGGCCGATGCGTTGGGTGGGTAAGGGCGTAAAAGTTTGACTGGAGGAAATTGACTGATGGCGACAGGAAAAATAAAGCAGATAATAGGTCCGGTTTTGGACGTGGAGTTTCCTGCGGGCAGACTGCCGCAGATATACAACGCCATTAATATCACCCATGCGGATGGTGGCATAATTGTGGCCGAGGTCGCCCAGCATCTGGGTGAAAACTCCGTTCGCGCCATCGCCATGAAATCTACCGACGGGCTTATGCGTGGTATGGAAGCTACCGATACGGGCAACGCCATCACAACGCCTGTGGGGCGGCCTGTTTTGGGGCGAGTGCTAAACGTTATCGGCGAGCCTGTAGACGAAGCTGGCCCGGTTGAGTCTGACAATCGCTGGTCTATTCACCGTGAGGCCCCGCTCCTTGTAGACCAGTCGATCAGCGCCGAGCCGCTTGAGACCGGCATCAAGGTTATCGACCTTCTGGAGCCATACCTCAAAGGCGGCAAAACCGGCCTTTTCGGCGGTGCGGGTGTTGGAAAAACGGTTCTCATACAAGAGCTGATAAGAAACATAGCCACGGAGCATTCAGGCTCTTCTGTTTTTGCCGGTGTTGGTGAGAGAACCCGTGAGGGTAACGATCTTTACCACGAAATGAAAGATAGTGGCGTTTTAGACAAGGTTGCCCTGATCTACGGCCAGATGACGGAACCTCCGGGCGCACGTCTTCGCGTTGCTCTTACAGGGTTGACCGTTGCCGAATATTTCCGTGAAGAAGAAGGACAAGACGTCCTTTTGTTTATCGATAATATCTTTCGTTTCTCGCAGGCAGGTTCCGAAGTGTCGGCTCTTTTGGGTCGTATGCCTTCAGCCGTTGGATATCAGCCTACGCTGGCTACAGAAATGGGCAACTTGCAGGAGCGCATAACATCTACGAAGAAGGGGTCTATCACCTCTGTTCAGGCGGTTTATGTTCC
>JAJRTC010000064.1 GCA_024278445.1 Nitrospirota bacterium | reverse complement strand
TGGGGATAGGTTTGCTTATGGCGAGCCAAAAGAAACTTAAATATTTCCCTAACTGGCAATCAAAAGTGCGTTATGTCGCTACCTTTATTCTGGAGGCGCGTGGCCGTCTTCTTCTTTATATCATGGTAATGTTCTCAGCCATTTTTCTCACATCTTCGAGGGGCGGCGTTGTTGCTTTATTCGTTGCGCTAACAGTAGTGTTTTTGGTTACGCTTTTTGTAAGAGGTGTTAGAAGCCAGGAATTACGTTTTTTGCTGTTTATTTTATCTATGGCTTTGGTTGCCGGGGTTTGGCTGGGGCTTGGGGACCTTCCCGATAGATATAGTCTAGCTGATGGTCAGCTTTCAGGGCGTGCGTCAATATGGGAGCCAACGCTTGCCTTGTTTGGCGATTATTTATATTTCGGGACGGGGGCAGGAACGTTCCCGTCTGTTTTCCCGTTATACCAGGACTTTTCGCAAGGCGGCTATTATAGCCACGCGCATAATGACTATCTTGAATTATTGGGCGACTATGGGCTTGTGGGGTCTGTTTTGCTTGTAACGTCTATTACTATCCTGCTGTTTAAAATATTGACGGGATATATAAAACGGCATGATCCGTTGATGCGCGGGATGTTGTTTGCTTCACTTGCCGGCACTTTGTCTATGCTTATTCACGCAACCATAGATTTTAATTTTCACATTCCGGCAAACAGTTTATATTTTTATGTTCTGCTGGGGATGGGCGTTGTCGCTACGACACTAAAGCATGATTAAAAATTATATTTTTTTTTCAAAGGATATTTGGAGCCGATACAGCCACATTAACTGGACATTGCTGGATCAGGCGATGGTTAGTAGCGTAAACTTTTTCACCAATCTACTGCTTGCCGCATACCTTGGGCTACAGGAGTTTGGTGTGTTTACCCTGGTGTGGATCGCGGTTCTTATCGCTACCAGCTTGCAGACTGCCCTTATCACTTCACCGATGATGAGCATCGGCCCGTCACAGCCGGAGAGTGAATCTGACATTTATTACGCTTCTGTGTTTATACAGCAGTTCGTAATCTCGCTCATATCGTTTATTGTTTTACTGCTTGGCATGTTGGGTAGCAACTACTATTTTCCTGAGTGGGAACTGGCTGGGCTTGCATGGCCTTCGGCATGCGCCTGTTTTTCTTTTCAGACTCAAGATTATCTACGCCGTTATTTTTTTACAAGGGGTAGAGTGAACATCGCTTTTGGGAACGACCTTGTGAGTTATGGCGGGCAACTGGCCTTGCTTTTATTTATGTTCAGCTCTGGGCTTACAACAATTGCAAACGCGTTATGGATTATTGCGTTTACTTCATTTCTAGGCGTAGTTTGGGGGTTGATTAAAATAGAGAAGCATTCACGTCCTACAATCTCCTATTTTTACAAAAACGTTAAACGGCACTGGAGATCATCAAAATGGCTTGCCGCCGCAGCGTTGCTGGACTGGACGTCGGGAAACCTCTTTTTTATAGCCTCCGGAGCTATGTTGGGAGCATGGGCAACAGGAACGTTACGCGCCGCACTAAATCTTATGGGGCCGGTTAATTTAATTTTCCAGGCCCTTTTTAATATAATGCCTGGTTCTGCCGCCAGAAAATATCGTTCCAAAGGTATTACCGGCTTGGTTTCTTATATAAGAAGGTACGCCTTTTGGGTTACAGTCGTAAGTGTTTTATATTTTATACCTATTTTAATTGATCCCGAATTCTGGTTCACACTTCTTTATGGCGGCGCGTACACAGAGAATTATAGTCTGGTGTTTTGGTTCTGCTTTACCTATATTGCTCTGGCAAGTAGAATTCCATTGGACATCGGACTGCGAACTTTAGAGCGCACAAAATATAGCTTTTGGGCTTTAGCGGCTTCCACCGTGTTCGCCATTGGGGCACACAATTATCTTATTACCAGATATGGAATTGACGGAGCGGGGTTTGGCATTTTGATGTCTATGTTAATTTCTCTTTCTGTCACTTTCTTCGGGTTCCGCAAAGAGAGGATAGCGGCTGATTGCAAAATATGAAAATACTTCTTTCAGCATATGCGTGTGAACCAAATCAGGGGTCGGAGCCTGGGATTGGGTGGAGTTGGGCAACTGAGTTGCTTAAACTGGGACACGAAGTGTGGGTTATCACCAGAGAATATCATAGGCCCCCTATTGAATGTGAGCTTGCAAAGAGCGTAGAAAATCCCAAATTAAAATTCATTTATTATGACCCTGACTATTGGGATCTGCGATGGGACGTTGGCAAAAAGCCAAAAGGGCTTTTTTTACATTATTTTCTCTGGCAATGGGGAGCCTACAGGTACGCAAGAGAGGTTCACGCAAGTGAAAAGTTTGATCTGGTTCATCACATAACATATGGTAGCTTTCGTCTTCCCAGTTTTATGGGAAACTTAGGGGTTCCATTTATTTTTGGGCCTGCCGGAGGTGGGGAGTCCGCCCCCTGGCGACTGCGGTTTGGTTATCCTTTTAAAGGATTGATTGCAGACATGCTTCGCGATGTGATGAATCAACTGGTGAGGTTCGACCCGTTTATGCGTTACACTTTTAACAAGGCGGATTATATTTACGCGACTTCCAGCCAAACAAAAGCCCTGATTCCCAAAAAATATCATTCAAAAACTAACATTAGCCTGGCAATAGGTATGCCGAATCTTTTAAGCAAAAGTGTGGTGAATGGAAAACGACCTTCAAAACCTTTTCGTATTGTCTATGTCGGACGTTTTCTTTATTGGAAGGGCATGCACCTGGGGCTCCGGGCCTTGGCGCTTGCCCTGGAAGACGGTCATGACATTCGCCTGACCATGATCGGTGATGGTCAGGATAAAAAAAACTGGGTCGGCTTATCTGAAAAATTAAACATTGAGGATAAGATAGATTGGGTCGGTTGGCTGGATATAAAAGAATCGGCTCGAATATATTCAGAATGCGATATTTTACTTTTTCCAAGTCTTCATGACTCTGGTGGTATGGTTGTTCTCGAAGCGATGGCTCATGGATTGCCGGTGATTTGCCTGAATATCGGCGGGCCAGGCGTTATGGTCGATAACTCATGCGGGCGTGTAATTGAGGTGGATGGTTTAAACGAGGTGGCAGTCTCCCATGCTCTTGCCGAGGCTTTAAAAGAGCTTTCTGGCGATCAACAACTTTGGAAACAGCTAAGCGATGGTGCGTTAAAAAAATCCGCCGAGTATAACTGGTTAAATATAGTTCGCAAAGTCTATAAATAGATGAAACCAATAGAACATATTCGCAATAGCGTTCTGCTATTAATGCTAGCCCTTTACCTGTGCCTTAATTATGGTTTTATGCTGGTACGCATTCCTCCATCGCATGGTGGCGGTGTTCCTGTCGGTGAAGTTGTTCTTTTGCTATCGTTGGTATCCATAAACTACACACGCCTTTTATACAGGCTTTCATCCGTTATTTACATTTTGCCGTTTATTGTTTGGTGGATATTTGGTATCAGCTCTGCAATTTATGCTACTGGTAGCCATGGAATGTGGGCCTTAAGAGACGCAACGAATATTTTGGAGTCCCTCTTCATACTTGTCGGGTTTGCTTTTGCTGGTAACTTTGCTGGAATTGAACAGTTGTTTCGATGGCTTCCCAAAATACTTTTTGCTGTTTCTGTCTATTCGCTCGGTTACCTCTTTCAAGGATCTCTGCAGAGTTACTCGCCGGTAATAATGGCTGGTTCGGGGCAGATTGTATCCATCTTCTTTCAGTATATTAATACGTCAATGATGCTCTTGATGGCCGCTTCGTTTCTGATGCTTTATTATACCCGTAGCAACTTTGTTCAATTGCTTGCAATTCCTTTTATCGTCATCTATACCGTGCTTTTATTTCAGTCTCGAACGGTTTATTTGCAGGTTATAGCCTTGGTGCTTCTGTTTGTAATATACAAAAGGGAGTTGATTGGAAAGGGGGCTGTTTATTTTCTTGTAGGGTTAGGTGGCATTGCGCTTCTGCCTTTAAGCGGGATTCAAATAGAAGGGCGCCTAGGGCAGGTTGCGTCGTTTGATTTTATCTGGCGGCACTTTGCGGCCATTTGGGGAGTAGCGTCGCACGGTTTGGAAGGCTCTGCGGCTGGTGTGGCTCAGCGTTTGGACTGGTGGTTGATTATATATCACCGTTTGATATCAAGCCCATCCACTTTTTTATTCGGCTTGGGGTTTGGAATGCCCCTTGTAGATTTTCTTTATTATGGAGGTATCACAGTGCGGGAGCCTCACAATTCTGTTATCTCTGTGTTTGCACGTGTGGGTCTTCTGGGTGGCTTTTGTTTTTTGTGGATGCATCTGCAGATGATACGGGTTTGGCGTGTCTCATATAAAACCTGTTGCAGGTTGGGGTGGGGGGAATGGCAAAACAGGCTTTTAATTTTAATGGTTTATTTTGTTTTGATCTGGGTTTTTAGCATTGGTGAAGATGCGTTGGAAAAACCTTTTAACGCGATTCCATATTACTTTTTCTGGGGAGTGGTTCTCAGAATAAACTGGCACATAAATAGACATCTTGAGCAAGCTTACCAATCCTCTTCACCAGTTCGACCTTCGGGTGGGTAAGGTTTTATGCGCATACTTTTTATTCATAACCGATATCAGCACAGTGGCGGGGAAGATACCGTGTTTGAAGCGGAGAAGGCGTTACTTAGTGACAAGGGGCATGATGTTATTGAGTATGTGCGAAACAACCTGGAAATAGAGAGCTATTCTCTTTATAAAAAGGTTTTGTTATTCAAAACCACAGTCTGGTCGAAAAAATCTTATAAAGAAGTTCGTGCCCTGTGCCGTAGTAGCAAGCCTGATGTTGCTCATTTTCACAATACCCTGCCCCTTGTCACTCCTTCCGCCTATTATGCGTGTCGTGATGAAGGAGTGCCTGTCGTTCAAACTCTTCATAACTACCGTTTGATATGTCCTGGTGCGTTGTTAATGCAGAATGCGCAAGTATGCGAGAAGTGTATCGATGGTAGCTATAGTTACGCAATTAAAAATAAATGTTACAGGGGTAGTCGCACACAAACATGGGCCGTAGCGCGAATGTTAAGGTATCACCAAAAAATTGGTACATGGAAAAATATCGTTAATAGATATATCGCTCTTAATGAATTTTCCAAATATAAATATGTAGCCGGAGGTTTACCGGAGCATAAAATATCTGTTAAGCCGAACTTTACTTATGACCTTAAAAAGGAGGGGGGTGACCATGGTTTTGCTATTTATCTGGGGCGTTTGAGCAAGGAAAAAGGTGTTGACGTTCTTCTGAAAGCGATGAGAGGCATTCCTGACTTTCCTGTTAAAGTAATAGGTGAAGGGCCGGAACGGAATTTACTGGAATCAAGGTATTCAAATTTGAGTAATGTGAAATTTTCAGGAAAACTTGGACGCGATGAAGTTATGAAGACAATTGAAAAATGTTCTTTCATAGTGCTACCTTCATTGTGGTATGAAAACTTCCCTATGACAATTGTCGAGGCCTTCTCATGTGGTAAACCTGTGATAGTTTCCCGTATCGGCGCTTTAGAGGGCATAGTTGAGGATGGAAAAATAGGCCTGCATTTTGAACCGGGAAATTCTGACGACCTTACCAGCAAAATTCAGTGGATGGTCGATCATCCGCGTGAGCGCAAACGGATGGGTGAGAATGCAAGACGTGCGTATGAGGAAAAATATACGCCGGAAAGGAATTATGATACGCTAATCGACGTTTACATGCAGGTGATGGAGGAGGCCAAAAGCAATGCGTGGTGAGAATATCCTGGGTATAAAAGAAGTAATTCTTAATCTTGGTTGTGGCACAAAAACGCACTCTGATGTAGTTAATATCGACTGGTCAGTCTACCTGAAAATAAAGCAAAACCCTATTTTGAGCTTTGTGATGCGCTCTTTTATAAAAGGAAAGCGACGCGAAAGGTTTGATTCGCTTCCCAGCAATATTCTTGTTCATGACTTGTCTAAGGGAATCCCATTTGGCGAAGGGGGCGTTGATGTTGTTTATTCTTCACATCTACTGGAACATCTGGACGTGAAGTGCGCTGAAGTTTTTTTAAAGAATATACGGAAAGTTTTAAAGCCGCAGGGGATAATGAGAGTAGTTGTTCCTGATTTTGAGTTGCTTTGCCGGAAATATATCGAATATATTGACACATGCGAGGCCAATTCCGATTGTACTAAAAACAGTGATCCTTATATTGCAGATATAATAGAGCAAATGGTGCGCTTGGAAGCCTATGGTACTAGCAAACAAAATAGACTGCAGAGATTTATCGAGAATAAAATATTGGGGGACGCAAGAAGAAGGGGTGAAACTCATCAGTGGATGTATGACAAAACTAACCTGAAAAAACTCTTGGCTAATGTGGGGTTCAAACACATCAAAGTTCAAAAATATAATGAGAGTTCAATTCCAAGATGGAATGAGCTTGGCCTGGATTTAAATGAGTTCGGAACGGAAGATAAACCTGAATCATTATATATTGAATGTGAAAAATAAATGGCTTGTTCATCTGCGGGTAGGCAGGCTTGCTGTTTACCTGAATGAGAAACCTGTTTTGGCCGACGATTAATCGGGTTTGGTGAAACGTCTGGAGTGTTAAAATGAAAGTAATTGTTACCGGAAGCAGTGGGCTTATCGGCTCCGAAGTAGTGGCGTTTTTCGATCAGTTAGGGCATACCGTATACGGTATTGACAACAACATGCGGATGGATTTTTTTGGGCCCGCAGGTGATACCAGTTGGAACCTGAATCGACTAAAATCCGCGACAAAAAACTTTCACCACCATAACCTGGACATTCGCGACAGCAAATCAATTTTGGGCCTGTTCGCTGATATTACCCCTGACCTTATCGTGCATTGCGCCGCTCAACCGTCTCATGACCTGGCAAAGAGCCGGCCTAACGATGATTTTCAGGTAAACGCCGTTGGGACGATGAACCTTTTAGAAGCGCTCAGGATAAACGCGCCTGATGCCGTGTTTATCCTGATGAGCACAAACAAGGTTTACGGAGACGCTCCTAATGAAATTCCGTTGGTAGAGATGAAAACCCGCTGGGACTATGCAGATGATAAGTTTCAAAACGGAATTGATGAAACGTGCAGGATAGACCGAACTACACACAGCGTGTTTGGTGCCTCGAAAGTGGCCGCAGATATAATGGCGCAAGAGTATGGCAGATATTTTGGGCTGAAGACATGCACGTTCAGAGGCGGCTGTTTAACCGGGCCCAATCACTCTGGCGTGGAACTGCATGGTTTTCTTTCTTACCTCGTCAAGGTTGGCAAGGAGGGGCGAGAATATACGATCTACGGCTATAAGGGCAAGCAGGTACGTGACAACATACACAGCTATGACGTGGCAACGGCGATGTATGAGTTTTATAAAAATCCGAGGCCGGGTGAAGTTTATAATCTTGGCGGTTGCAGGCAGAACAGCATCTCCATGTTGGAGGCGATCGACAGGGTCGAACAATATTCCGGCAAAAAACTTAAGTGGAAATATGACGAAACGAATAGAGTTGGAGACCATATCTGCTATATTTCCGATATGACAAAGTTTAAAAAGCATTACCCTGATTGGTCTATAACAAAAAGCCTGGACGATACTTTTGAAGAGATGTTTGCAGATACTTCTGAAAAATAAAAATGGGGGCTAGCAACTTAAAAACGGTTTCTGTTTTTGGTGGAGGCGTTTCCGTTTGTACATACACAAGTGCGATAGATGAAATCGTTCGTCTTGCTAAAGCCTGTGAGAGCTCGGCAGTTACGGCAAGTGCCGTGCATCTGGTTATGGAAGGTTATTACGACAATGAACTGCAACAAAAAATAAACCGTTTCAATATAGTCACCCCCGATGGCCAGCCGGTTCGCTGGGCCATGAACCTTCTTTGGAATACCGGCTTGAAAGATCGCGTATCCGGCCCTGATCTTACTCTCAAATTGTGCGAGCGTGCCGAGAAAGAAAATTTAAAAATATTCCTTTACGGTAGCACGGAGCCTGTTGTAACTGCGATGAAAAATAATCTTCTAAAACAGTTTAGCAGGTTAAACATTGTCGGCATTCAACCTTCATGGTTCAGAGAGGTGACAAAAGAGGAAGATAAACAGGATATCGAACGTATCAACAATTCCGGCGCCCACATCTGCTTTGTAGGGCTTGGTTGCCCAAGGCAGGAAAAATGGGCTTATGCTCACCTTGAAAAAGTGAACGCCGTTATGGTTTGTGTCGGCGCGGCTTTTGATTTTCATGCTGGCATGTTGGCGCGTGCGCCTGAGTGGATGCAACGATATGGACTGGAGTGGCTCTTCCGTTTGAGTCAGGAGCCTGGCCGTTTATGGAAAAGATATTTAAAATATAATTCACATTTCATTTATCTGTTGCTCAAGCAGATTGTGAAAAAAAAATGTGTTAAATCTTGAGGAGCGGATTTATGTTTAACGAAGGCCCCATTAATGGCGTAAAAATTGTAGAGTTAAAGAAATTTACAGATAGCCGTGGCTGGTTGATGGAGCTTTTCAGGCATGACGAAGTGGACAATGAGATTCTTCCTGTCATGGGTTATATCTCCATGACGCAAAACGGCATTGCGCGAGGCCCGCATGAGCATGTCGCTCAAACAGATTATTTTTGTTTTACCGGCCCTTCATCTTTTAAAGTTTTTTTGTGGGACAAAAGGCCTGAATCACCGACATACAAAAACAAAATGACCCTTATAGCCGGGGAAGATAACCCCGCAACGGTAATCATTCCTCCGCGCGTAGTGCATGCCTATAAAAACATCGGCGGCAAAGACGGCATGGTTTTAAATTATCCTAACAAACTTTACATGGGGCCCAACAAGGCAGAAGAAGTGGATGAAGTCCGCTATGAAGATGATGAGAATTCAGAATTCAAGGTAGGCTGATTACTCAATTCCAAGCGCTTTCATTTTGCGCCACAATGTTGTTCGGCTCATGCCAAGTGTCTTTGCCGCAGTGCCAACCTTGAACTTGTTGGCTTCAAGCGCCGCTATGATCCTGTCTTTCTCAGAGGCTCCGGCAGGTGAGGGTGCTTCTGTTTTTAGAGTGGTTCCCGTTGATGGCGCTTTTAGCTGTTCAAAACATCCGGGGGAGACGCATTCCAACGTTAACGTTTTTTTCTTGCACATGGCCACGCCGTTTTCCACGATGTTATATAGCTCGCGAATGTTTCCGGGCCAGTCGTAATTTACCAAGGCGTTCATAAGTTCAGGCGTAACACCGTCTACGCTTCTTTTATGTTTTTCGCTTAATGTTTTCAGAAAATGACCGACAAGTAGCGGTATGTCGTCGCGCCTTTCACGCAATGGCGGCAGGTTTAACACGGCTCCTGCCAATCTGTAGTATAGATCCTCACGGAAATTACCCTTTTTAGCCTCGGCCAAAAGGTCTTTGTCTGTCGCCGCCACAATGCGGACGTCTACCTTGATAGGTTTATGATCGCCAACTCTTTCTATCTCAAGCTCCTGCAGAACACGCAAAAGCTTGGCCTGAAAACTGGGCGATACGTCGCCTATTTCGTCTAGAAAAATTGTTCCGCCGCCTGCCGCTTCAAACCTGCCGACCCTGTCTCGCGTGGCTCCTGTGAAAGAGCCTTTCACATGGCCAAAAAGCTCGCTTTCTATTAAATGTTCAGGTAGCGCGGCGCAGTTTACCTTTATAAACGGGCCGCCTTTGCGTGGGCTATGGTTGTGCATGGCAGACGCCGCAAGTTACTTGCCGGAACCTGTTTCACCTATGATGAGAACCGTTATGTCGGTTTCAGACACGTTGCGTATAAAATCGAACGCTCGTTTAATGGCTTCACTTTTACCCACGATGTTGTAAAAAGAGTGAGAGCCCGCCACTTGTTCGCGCAGTTGCCGGACTTCGGTTACGTCTTTGAACAGAACCACGAAATAGGTTTTATCGTTATGTTGAAACGGGAACGAATCTAGCCGTATCCAATAAGCCTCTCCATTTTTTGTGATAATCTGCGTTTCATAATCGGTTTTACTCTGGCCACTTTCTATTGTTTTGCAGAGGCCGCACGATTTGTCGCAGAACACAGGGTTAAAGAGCGACCTGCAATCGCTTTTCATCGCCTCTTCATGGGTGAAACCTGTAACTCTTGCGGCGGCGCTGTTGAAGGCTAGAATGGTTCGCTGTTCGTCGTGGATCATCATTCCGATGTCAAGACACTCAAACGCTTTTCTAAAAAACTCAGGGTCTATTTTATTGACTGTTTGAGGCATCTTTAAAGTTTGTCCCACAGGGGGGGCTATATTTTGCGAACCGATTAATTCCATGATCTACCATCCTCTGCTTCTATACTGCCATGCAAGGCTGATTGTTTTAATTTTACACCATTTATGTAGCTTCCGGTGGAGGAGAAATTTTTTTATTTACCAATCAAGCACTTACTTGTTTTCTCCCACTCGTTATTTTTCACCCAACTGTATTTTTCCCAAAACAGCCTGTCGCTTAAATAGTATTTTCCTTTTTTGTGACGTTTTATGAATTTATAAAACTGGCCGGGCCCGCCGTTATACATGGCGTATACAGAGCGTGCCAGCATGTCGTCATCCAACGGTTTTACTTTTTTCATTTTGCGCAGGGCGTATCTTTGAATGTAAAGGTCGATTATTTCGCACCCTGCCATCGCGTTATATTTAATATTCCAGCGCAGGTTGTTTTTGTTGTATATCCCTCGCCACACACGCTCGTTTATCTGCATGAGGCCGACGGATGTTTTGTTGTATGAACGCAGATACGAAACTTTTCCTTTTCGCACTTTAAACTGCCTGAAACAGCTTTCCTGCCATGCAAAACTTGTGACGAGCCGTTTATACATTCCATAATATTTTTTATCGAGCTTGCTTTTTTTAAGCGTCTCATCTGTAGCGGAGGTTAGCAGGCCACGCACCTTGTTGATATATGGTTGCAGGTTTTTTTTCGATACGAGCCATTTTTTTATTTCAGCGCGGTCCAGATCTGCACTTGCCTTGGCACATGCTGTGGCAGGCGATATGCTCCATAGCAGGCGTGATATAAAATCGTCGTCTTCTATTCCCTCAATCTCGATCTCTTCTATCTCAGGCTCCGGCTCTTCTGAAAGAGGAGCGCCAAGGCCAAGCGCGTGCCGCAGTTTACCGCTTGTATCGGCTTTATAAGCGAGCGGCATCGCCTCCCCTTCGTTTAACATTCTTGCCATCCGCAAAAGCCCGTTGCGGCTTATTTCTATGCCGATGCCGGGGCCTGCCTTGTCTAAAATGCTAAGGGCGTCTGACGCTGTAAAAAAGGAGATATAACTTAATATGGAACCTGTCGTTTTTCCGGAAAAACGGTTCCGCAACATAGGCGAGAGCTTGCCCCACGCAGAGATGAACTGCTTGCGGGTAAAATCGTGGGCAGATTGGTTCTTCTCGGTTAACTTCGCCACAAACTCCGTTCTGGTTTCTATAAGGATGTCGAGTAGCCTTAGCCGTTCGTCGGCTGTGAGGGGTTTTTCACCTATCGAACTTAATTGATATACGAGAAACGAGTCGAGCGACTCCCACGCAGATATGAACGCGTTGAATTTATTTTCTGATAACGGCTTTTCCGGTGATGTTTTTGTGACATATGAATCTTCTATATCCATCATTATGTTAGCGCGAATATTCATATCAGAAACCTGCACATCCCCTGGTCTTATGCTGTTCACAAGGTTTTGCGCACGTCCACGAAGGCTGGCCGGGAACATTGGCGGAATAAGCGTTTTTAATTCGTTCACAGGTTGCGCGAGGTTCACGGTTATCTGATCCATATAATCGTGAGCGTAGGTTTTGATAAGACCCCATACCAGCCCCGTCATCGTGGCCGGTTCACGGTTTGAATTAAAAAGGGTTGAGTCTGCCACTTTGAACCGTAACACCCAGTTATCTTCAATCCATAAAGTTTGTTCAACCTCAAGATATCCTTCCCATTCTACCGGCATGACGCAACGGCCCATGAGGAAGGTTCCCATTCTGGTGAATACGTTCATCCCTATAATTGTGTTGGCTCCGTGCCCCCTTATTTCAGGTTTTGAGAGCCTGATTTCCATGCAGGCGTCGTTTTCGCTAAGCGGAGTGGCGGTTTGCCCTTTGCCTGTAAAAGCTGAGTTTATTACAAGCGATTGCAGGGTAGGATAGTCAAGCGTGATGGGGGCCAAAACGGTTTTGGCGCTCGCCTCACCATGAAATGCTATAAAAAGCGTAAAAAACAGGGCGGTTCTGGTTTTTAACAACCGTATGAAGTAAAGTGACATAGCGTGAATTGTAGCATATGGCATATATGTTCAAATGATCGATATATGATATAAACATTGGCATTGTTCATCGTTTTATCGACCGTTTATTAACAATTAGACAATAACTACGGCTTTTGCCATCTTTTTTAGAGTTGCTGAACCACTGTTTTTACCGGTTTTTACTGTCTGATATCGGGCAAGTTGTATGTTGCGGAGGTTGTAGTTGATATGGGTTCATCAATTTTATCGAGGTCGGCAGTTGTTTATATCGGAGCCCCGGCGCTTGCGTTTTTCTTCCCGCATCTTTTTTTGGTGGTTGGCGGATATTACGACTGGATAATGCCGGTTCCACGGGAAATAGGCTTTGTTGAGAACGCTACCGCCCTTTTCTTCGTCATAGGTGGTGTATACGCTTTTGTTCTGGCTAAAAACGACCTGTCGAAAAATGTATCTCTTTTGCGTCCTGCGCTGGTTATTTACGGGATTCTTGCCATTTTTGTAGCTCTTGAAGAGGTAAGCTACGGTCAGCAATTTGTCCATTTCAACTCGCCGGAATGGTTTTTGGAGAATAACTTCAACAAGGAGGTTAATCTGCACAATTTGGGGGCAGATTCCTTGTCTCATGTCATGAAAACCGGCGGATATCTGGTTGCCTCGCTCTTTGGGATAATCGCGCCCCTTGCCGTTTTGTATGGTGCCGTCAAAATTCCAAAAGGAAACATAATCAGTTATATCATCCCTACCGCGTGGATGATCGTTCCCAGCCTTTTTCACCTGTTTGCAAATTTACCTAAAACTATTTTGAAAGTTTTACCAAGCGGGCAGGCCATGGTTGACGCTTCGCAATATTTTAACGAGTCTGGCGAGTATGAGGAATATATGCTGGGGGTTTGGGTGATTCTGTTTCTGGTGTCGGCCCATCGGGCCCTTGTTCGCGATTATGGAGTTTTTGCCGGAGTGAAAAACTAAAACATGAAGTATACGGTAATAGCGCCTGCTTATAACGAAGAGGGGAATGTGGAGCCTCTTGTTACGCGTATAACCGATGCTATGGAAAAAGTAGATGGCGACTACGAAATTATTATAGTGGACGATGGCTCTACAGACGGTACGTTTGAAAAACTTAAAAGCATAAATAAAAAACTTAAAGTCATCTCCCTTGCGGAAAACAGCGGGCAGACAGTGGCCTTTCAGGCGGGGTTTGATTATGCGACGGGCGAGAGGATAGTAACGCTTGATAGCGACCTTGAAAAAGACCCGGCTTATATTCCTGAAATGATCAAAAAGCTCGATAATGAAAATCTTGACCTTGTTTATTTTAAAAAACTTTATACAGACGATATACCTTTTCTCAGAAGGATAGCGTCAAAAATAGCCAACCTGTTTCGCAATGCCATAACTGGCGATAAAGCCGTAGACGTTGGTAGCACTTTTAAGGTGTACAGGCGAAATGTTTTTAAGGGAAGGAATTTCTCCTCCGGGTTTCATCGTTACTTTATCGGCTTTATGGAAGCTGAAGGGTTTTCTATGGGCTATGTTGAAGGGCCGGTATATAACAGGCCCACGGGAAACACTAAATATACAAACTGGGGACGGCTAAAACAGGGGCTGGCCGATCTTTTCTATTTTTATCTATATAAAAACAAAAAAATCTGCATTCACAAACTCATTTTCTCCGCGTTGGCGGTTGTGGGCATAGTCTGGATAGGCCCGTTCGGCGTGTGGGCCAAGTCTGTTACGCTTTTTCTGTTCATCACGATGTTGGCCCTGCTTTTATCGCTTACCATTCATGCTACACATCTCCTTGTGAGAAGCCGAAAAGTTCCTTATGTTGTGAAGGATGTTTATACGAGCCTCAAACCAGAAAAGCCGGCGGATCACGCTTAAACCATGAGTAGCGCACGGGTTTATGGTTTAACTACGCTTCTTTTTATTGTTACGCTCACCGTTCTGTTTCTCAACCTGGGTGATAAAAGCTTTTGGGCGTCGCACATGGAGTCGCGCAGGGCCGAAATTGCCAAGCAGATGGTCGTTACCGGCGATTATCTTGTGCCCAAACTCAATGGCGAAAAGATATTTACAAAACCGCCTCTTTTTTACTGGTTGATATCAGCTTCCTACAAAGCCACGGGAAAAGTAAACGAATGGGCGGGAAGGCTTCCTTCGGCTATTTTCGGCGCTTTCACCATTTTGCTTCTCTTTTTGTTAGGGAGGGCGCTTTACGATCCGTTAACCGGCATAATATCTGCCTTCACACTTTTAACGGCTCACCTTTTCACCTATTATGCGCGTCTTGCGGAGATGGACGTTCTGCTCACTTTTTTTGTGACGCTTGCAGTTTGTTTTGCCACGCTTATCCTGTATGGAAAATGGAATGGGAAGAGTGCGCCGTTCCTGTTATGGGGCGCTATGGCGCTGGGGTTTTTGGTGAAAGGCCCTTATGCCCTCATTTTTCCGCTGGTCGCTTTTTTTACTTTTTTGCTTTTTAATCGTGACGGTTGGTTAACACATATCAAAACCGTTTTTAACCCATGGGCCGTTCTGACTTTTGCCGTTATCGTTGCGCCATGGTTTTTGTATGTGATTTTTTATGACGACGCGTGGATTGTTTTTAACGAAGAAGTTATCGGGCGCATATCGAGCAATAGAGGGCATAGCGAACGCGGGTTATTCTTCTATTTTGAAAGCCTTTCAAACTTTTTGCCGTGGGCTTTGCTTTTACCTTTTGCTCTTCTTTTTGCCATGCGTGATATCTCTAAAAATGCGATGGCTCTATCCTGGCTTGTTGGCGGGTTTTGGGTTGCGTCTTTTGTGACGGCCAAGAACCATCATTACATTCTCCCTTTATATCCGGCTATGGCGCTGTTGGTGGGGCAATATATTTCAGCTCACATTGAAGGGAGGCTTGCCGGGTTTTACGGTTTTGCCGGTGTAAGCAAATGGATCGGCCTTTTGATATCGCTTACTGCCGTTACGGCTATCACCGCCTTCCCGCTCGTTTTTTATTTTATAACGCGTGAAATATCGCCCGTGCTTATTGCAAGTTTTTTTCTGATACCGCCGATGTTATACGCCTTTAACCGGACGTGGCGTTTTTCTTTGGAAAACGCGGCAGGTGAGCTTTGGAGCGGTGTTTTTGCTCTTGTGACAACGCTATTTATTTTTGCGCACGCTTTTGCTGTTCCTGCCTTGAATAATATGAATTCCTACAAAAACTTTATGCTACAATCCAAGAAAATCATAGAAGCTGACGCAGGCTTGGCCATGTATGCCATGGAGAATTTCCAGACGACTTTTTATTTAAACCGTAAGGTTACCCCGCTTGGCGACCATGCTTTGAGCGATGAAAGAATAAAAGAGCTGGAGCTGTTTTTGCGGGGTTTAAACAAAGACGCTTATTATATATTTACAAAGAAAAAATATTTAACCGAGGTTCTCAAAACCACAGGGGGAGAGGTCGTGCTGGCGGACAATAATTTTATTGCGCCCGGTAAATCTCGTGAGCTTGAGCGTTTGGTGTTGGTGAACGGCAAAAAACGCCGGATGGAGGAATGAAATGACGGAGGAACATATGTGGATCGCCTTGGGGTTTGCCGCCCAGGCGATGTTTTCCATGCGCTTTATCGTTCAGTGGATAGCCACAGAAAAAGCTAAAAGGAGCGTTATCCCTATGGCGTTCTGGTATTTAAGCGTCTCTGGCGGCATTCTATTGCTAACTTACGCCATTCACAGGATGGATCCTGTTTTCATCGTAGGGCAGGCGGCCGGGCTTTTTGTGTATTCGCGTAATATCTACATAATCAAATCCAGAAAAAGGGACGAGCTTACCTAAACGCGCCCTGCGCATAGCTATCGCAGGGTAGCTTTTTGTTCGTGCGTGCTACCTCTATCTGTCAAAAGTCAGGTTACATGAACAGCAAAGGCCATCAGTTTTTCAACCGCGCGTATTCCCCTGCTCTCTCCTTTTTCAATAAAAATCATGTTACCGGCGGAGACTTCTATCTCTTCTCCTTCAATGGTCATAACGGCTTTGCCGCTTACGATATAAAAAACTCCGGTTCCGCTCTGGTGCGGTGGTATTTCCTGTCCCGGTTCCATGCAGATAAGGGGTGTTTTATATGTCGGGGTATTCCGCAATATCTGCGGGGCGAACTGCTCTGCAAAACGAGCTTTTTCGTTAAGATCGATGACTTCCACTAACTCTACCTCATGCGATTAAGTTAAATATTATGGTACTTGCGTTAAACGATACCCATATAACAACAAACCGGCACGAATATATATGACAAAAGTTACTCTGAAAATAACGTAAAAGGTTGGAAATTTATCTCGTCAAGACAGAAACCCATCCTATACGATGGTATCCTCCAAAATGGGCAAGTAGACCCTAAAAGTCGTACCCAGCCCAAGCTCACTGTAAACCGTTATCAGGCCGCCATGGTCACGCACTATACCGTGAACCACGGAAAGCCCCATGCCGGTTCCTTCGCCTACCTTCTTTGTTGTAAAGAATGGTTCGAAAATACGCTCAACCGTTTCCTTGTCCATCCCGTGGCCTGCATCGTTTATAGTTAGACGAACATAAGAACCTGGCGACACACTCTCGTACATCGATGCAAAATCTTCGTCAACCTCAAAACTGTCGAGGCTGATATCCAGCACTCCGCCATTCTCACGCATGGAATGCTCAGCGTTCATGCAAAGATTCATAACCACCTGCGCCAGGTGAGTGCGGTGCGCCATTACGGGGGGAAGATTGTCGTCTATACTCTCGTGAATCGGTACGGTAGAGGGGATTATGGGACGGAGTATGTTAAGTGTATCCCTTACAACCGCCTGTACGGACACAGGGCTTACAGCCCGCTCCCCGTCCCGGCTGAATGCCAATATCTCCGCCACAAGTTCTTTGGCGCGGGTCCCGGCCTTTAGGGCGGCATCAAGGTTCTTTTTAGCCTCGCTACCTTCTTTTAAGTCATCATGTGCAAGCTCGGCATAGGCGATAATGCTTGTCAGAATGTTATTAAAATCGTGCGCTATACCGCCCGCAAGCGTGCCTATCGCTTCCATTTTTTGTGAAGAGCGAAGTTTGCGTTCAAGCTTTAGATCATCTGTTACATCGCGCTGGAGGCTTACATAGTTAACTATCACCCCGCCTTCTCCGCGAATGGGAGATACCACGCTGTCAGAATCAAAAAAGGAGCCATCCTTTTTCTTGTTAATAAAACGCCCTCTCCACACTTTGCCGGAAGAGATGGTGTTCCAGAGTGTTTGATAAAACGCTTCGTCATGTTTTCCGCTTGCAATGATATCAGGTTTTTTGCCAACCACTTCTCGCCGATCATGGCCTGTAACATTCTCAAAAGCCGGGTTAACATATTGGATCACCCCGTCCTTGTCCGTCACCAACACCATCTCGGCGGCCTGTTCAACAGCCGCCGCAAGGCGTTTGGTTTCACTTTCCGCCTGTTTACGATCTTCTATCTCAAGCCTTAGCCGTTCGTTAGCCACGGAGAGCTCCTTTGTGCGCTCCACAACACGAATTTCAAGTTTTTCCTTGGCCTCTTTTAACTCTTTTTGCGACTTTTCCAGCCAGACTTCGACTTTGGTTAAAATTATGTAAAACAGGATAAATAAAACAGCCCCGACAAAAAGGCAAATAGCGATTATCAGCAAAACTGACGTAAAAGCGGCGGCGGACTCGGCAGAAATGTCACGCAAAATCACCATGCTGGCAACGTTTTTACCAGCAATATCCGACAGTGAAACCACGTTGACATCGTAATACTTCCCTTTGTACGAGATTTCGCTTAAGGAGGTTTTGATTTTTGGCGTTCCTGAAAAAGCTTCTTTATGGGTCGATAGAACCGTCTTTAGCTTTTTCGGCAAAACAGGAAGAGTTGAACTCACAATAACTGAGCCTGGGAAAATGTCCCAATCATGGTTACGCCCAAGGGCGAGCATGCCTTTTTCCCATTTGGCGCGGTCAAGATACTGCTTTTTAATGGTAACGGCCACCTCGACGCCAATTATTTTTTTAAGCTCACCTATGATGCTCTCTATTTCTTTCCCAAGCTCGATATAACCTGCCAGTTTGCCGTCAATCATCCACGGGGAAACCATACGCAAGGTTAAATAGCCAACCTTTCCAAGCTCCAACCCATACACCACTTGTTGTGTTTTCTCCGCTCTTAGAGTTGTTACTCTGTTTACCGTGTCGCCATAATCATCCAGCCTGTTCATTCTGATTTTTGTCACACGTTTTGCGTCACGCACATAAAAATGGGTTATCCCCTGTTTTTGTTTAAGGTCATGGTAGATAGGCCGACCTGCCGCTATCAGGGCGTTTCGATCACCGCTACGCATGGCGGCTTGAAGGTTTTTATCGTCAAGGATAAACTTCATGACAACCGCCATCACCTCAGCGTCGGAACGGAGTTTTTCTTCAAAGAGTTTCAATACTGATTGGCTGGTAGAATAGGAGGTATCCTCCAGACCTTTTTTGTGAGTCAGGAAGGAGTTAAATATAAAAGCGCCCAATAAAAGAACAAGCGCTAACGTAAACGGGCCAAGAACCCAAAGCCTAAAATTTACTTTTTCCACAACCTAGCTGTTCGCTCCCAAGCAGGTTGCTCCGCAAAAATACGATAACCGTTATCGATCTTACCGGAGCACGAACAAAACCATGCGCCCACTTAAAACAAGTTCAGGATAAAGATATACGGCTGTAACTTGCCTAGAGTGTATCGCATTTTTTTATACCGCGCCACTTACCACTTTTCGGGTTCTGGATTACGCTGGGAATAATGGCAGAAAGCGGATACAAAAAAAACGCCGGGTAGCGGAATAACCCACCACCCGGCGCAAAGTATACTACTTAACGATAAATCTTAACCTTTGAAGTTAAAGATCATCATCAGGTAACCCCATGTGGAGTCGCCATCGTCGCCGCCACGATCAGAAACTGCATCGCCTGCGTTGAAGATGGAGTAGCCACCAACAACCTTGATGCTTTTGGAAGCTTTGTAGACAGCTGTAAGATCAAGCTCGCCGCCGGCCTGATCTTCGCTACTGCCAGCTTTCGCGGCAAGAAGGGTTTTGGTACCAGCAACGTTCAACCAATCGCCTTTACCTTCGGTCAACTGGAAGAACCAGTAGGTGGCCTTAAGGGTAAGGTTATCGGCAGGTTTGGCAACAGCGTGGATAGCATAGGCAGTTGTGTTGCCCCAGCTGAAGTTATCCATGTAACCGTAGTGTCCGTGGTTCGTGTGGAACGGGAACACAAAGGTTTTTTGCTTGTTATCAGTGGAGTCGTCGTCGCCGGAGCCATTAACGTACTCGGCACCAACGGCAAACATACCAAGGCTATACATTGCTTTAACGGCAATAGCATAGGCTTCCTGGTCAATATTTTGGCTTGCATCCCATGTGCCGCTCTGGATAACACCTTCGGCAGTGGCTTTAAGGCCACCAACTTTAACGGCCGCACGTGCGCCGTATGTCCAGATGTCCTTAGTCTGAACGCCGCCGCTGGAATCTCTCCAGTTTAAGGCATAGACATCAAGAGTTACGCCATCGGTAATACCGATAACAGCATATGCACCGTAGATGTTGGCATCGGAATCTTCATCAGCAATACCCTTGGTGGTGATGTCTTCACGAACTTTAGAGGCGAAGAGGTCAAGTTTCACGGTACCGAGGTTTAACATGGCTTTAAACGCATCATGCGTACGGCCCTGATCCACCCATCCGAGGTTTCCTAACAGTCTCTGGTCACCATAAACAAGTGTCTGGCGGCCAATTTTAAGAGACAGAGGCGAACCTTTAATGCTGTCTACCTGGAAATATGCCTCGAAGATATCAACGCTCTGTTCTTCTTGGCTGGTGCTGGTGTTGGCCGAGTCACCCCATTTTTTTACGTCCTGCAAGGTAATCTTGGCGGAAACGCCATCTTCAGCCTGTACATTGGCACTAAGGCGAACCCTGTTGCCAATGAAAGCTTTCTCAGCGCCTTGGAAATGCTGGTTGTCAGCGGTTTCCGGACGTGTTCTGAGCTGGCCGCTAAAATCGACCGATGCGGCATAAGACTGTGACGACATAGCGATCACTAGCATGCCAATAATGCTTAATAAAACTGATTTTCTCATAAGCTCCCCTTTGTTGCTCCTCTAAAAAGTTGACAATTTCGCGGCTCTGGAAACCGCATGTTCGATTGCCCCATAATCCACAAAAACCGATTCTTTCTATATAAGGCAGTCATCCCTATAAAACCGGCCCCCATGAAACACAGGGCAAAACCTTTAACAAAGATAAAGTGAGGGAAGTTTACCAGCATAATTTTAAATTTTCAAGAAGTTTTTATTAACCATGGCAATATTTATCTCCCGTTTTTTCCACTTGTTAGACCAAACCCAATAGCCAACCCCCAAAATTATGACATCAACTGAACGTAGCACATATATTTCCGTTTGCTATTACACTCTCGCCCACACAGTTTTGTTCCACTTTTTATGCAAAGCTAAATATTTGAAATATATCAATTTAATCGGCACCAGCACCCCACCTTCGAATAGTAAATGATTTTTAAATTTTATTACCAGAGCTTCGATTGTTATAATACAATCATACCCAAGGAGAGATACGGGAATATGGAACAAGAAAATGAGGAAGCGAGAATAATCAAGGCGTTTTTTGACGATTACGCAGAACAGTTAACCCTTATGGAAAAAGAAATAAGTGAGGGGGAGGATTATAGCGACAAAAAAAAAATCGAAAGCTGGACAAGCACGTTTCATAAACTTCGCGGGGCGGCTGGCCTCTTCGGGCTAGACACAGTTTCGGCAAAAGCCGGCAGAGCCGAGGATATGCTAAACCTGAATGAAGTCCCGGCCATAGAGATGGCTTCCAAGGTTTCAAGTTACATATCTGAAATAAAGACACTCATAGAGGTGGCACAAGAAGAGATAAGCGCCCAACAGAATATGGGTGAAGATGAGGCAATTTTAACGGTGCAACCTGCCACAAGCATTTTGCAGGAAACAGGCTTAACAGCACCTAAACTTAAAACTCTCATTGTCACAAACGACACAAAACTCAGGGCCATAATAGAAGGGGCATTGCCGTTCACCCGATTTACCATATCAAACGCAGGTTCGTTGCACGATGCAATGTCCGACATTATGAAAAACGGCCTGGATACGTTGTTTTATGATCTCGACATTAAGGGTGAAGACGGTTTTCAGGCAATAGACAGCATTATCTCCTTTCAATCATGCAAGAACACCAAAATTATTTTACTTGCAAACGCGTTAACTATCGAGCTTCGCAAATCAGCCGCCCAGAGAGAAGTTGTCATCGGCCTGCTGGCAAAACCTGTAGAGCCAAACTCATTTTCACAATGGGTGGATATAAAGCTCAACCCTCTTGAAAATAAGCCGCGTTTTTTAGTGGTGGATGACGATAGTCATTTCCTGGCCGGTCTCACGTTAGCGCTTGGCCGGGAAAAAATGCAGGTCTTTTCAATTCAGGATCCAGAAAAGTCGCTTGAAGCCATAACGGATATCCGCCCTCATCTTATAATGCTCGACATAGCCATGCCGGGCCTGAACGGGCTTGAGCTTCTTGCCATGATAAAACAGGCCCCACAATTCTGCTTTATTCCGGTAATCATCGTAACAGGTAGTGAAACTTATAAACATCGCCTTGCCGCATGGAAGCTGGGAGCGGATGATTTCGTCCTTAAGTCACAGGCGGTTGAGATGGTTCCCAGAATAAGAGCCAGACTTCGCGACGCCGTGCAAAAACAGAACCTGACCAGAATCGACGCACTTACGGGCCTTTCAAACAGGCGTCTATTCGAGGAAGAATACGAAGCCATGGCTTCCACCGCGCAAGCGCAACGCTGGCAGGTTTCCATCGCAATTATCGACCTTGACAATTTCAAGCGGATTAACGACACCTACGGCCATAGCACGGGCGACATGGTATTGCGTGAGTTTGGGGCGCTATTAAAATCAAGGTTCCGCAGTTCAGACCTTGTGTGTCGTTATGGTGGAGAAGAGTTTGCCATGGTTCTTATGGCAGTAGACGTCTCCAAAGCCACAAAACTGCTCAAATCTGTGCAGGAAACCTTGCAAAATAAAAAGTTTATGGCTGGCGAAAAGCAGTTTGGCATTTCATTTAGCGCAGGCGTGGCCTCCATTTTGCCAGGCAAAACAGCAAAATCAGCACTCATAAACGCCGACAAGGCACTTTACAAAGCCAAAAATAGTGGCAAGGGAAAAATCACATCCAACCTGGGAGCGAACAATGAATAGAACCATAATACT
>JAJRTC010000063.1 GCA_024278445.1 Nitrospirota bacterium | reverse complement strand
TGGTGTGCGCGTTGTGGAGCGTATAAAAACCAGTTATGATTTTCCATCAAACGTGGAAGTCTATGACGGTGGCGCTACAGGGATGATGGGCCTGCTTCCGCTGATCGAGGATGCCGACCATCTTATCGTGATAGACGCGGTGAATGGCGCAGGACGGCCCGGCTCGCTTTATCGTTTTACGATGGATGATTTTAAACTTACTATGCCCAAAAAAATGTCTGCCCACGACGTGGGGCTGGTAGAATGCCTTGCCATGACGGAAATTACGGGCCGATCACCTGAAAGTGTTGTCATATTGGGCGTAAAACCTGAGGATATAAAAACGTTTAGCATGACCTTGTCTGACACGGTTGAAGCGAAACTTGACGCTCTTGAAAAAATGGTTTTGGGCGAACTGCGCTCTTTGGGTGTAAAACCTGTGCATCTTTACCGGTCAGGTTCAAGCCGGTTTGCGCTTGAGAACAGGCGGGTGTATGCGGAAGATTCTTTAGAAAAGCTTGACCTTGTTTTAAGTCGTGAGATCGGCTTGTGACAGCATATGTTATGGCAGGTGTCACAGCCGGTTTTTTTCATGCCGTGTCGGGGCCCGATCACTTGGCCGCTATCGCTCCTTTGGCCGTAGGCAAAAAAACAAAAAGGTGGCGCACAGGTTTTATGTGGGGGGTGGGGCATTCCTTTGCCGTTATTGCCATTGGCCTGCTTGCGCTTGTTTTTCGCACGGAGTTACCGCTTGAGGCGTTGTCTATGTTTGGCGAAAAAATAGCGGGAGTCGCGCTTGTCGCTATAGGTTTTTGGGGTTTGCGCCGCGCGTTTATCACCTTTTCTCACAGTCACAAACACTCGCACAGCAATATAAAGCATGAACATGCCCACCTGCATATTCTTGACCATCAAAAAACCGGGCATGATCATTCTCACACCGCGTTTTTTGTGGGTATGATTCATGGCGTGGCAGGTTCCCATTTTGTGGGGGCGCTCCCTGCCGTTCTCATGCCTCTTTATGGCGCTCTTTTATATCTTGTTTCGTTCGGTGCAGGGGCGATTATCGCCATGTCCGGCTTTTCTGCCATGGCAGGTTTTGTTGGCCGAAAAAGCGGCACCTATGAATGGTCTCTTGCATCTTTTTCCGCTCTTGCCATGGTTACGGGAGTTTTCTGGATCGCTACATAAAATGGCCCACTTTTGCCTTAAAGGCTTATATTAAGGTGAGGAGGCAGTGTGCGGCATGGAGAGCGATCTTGTTAAAAAAATGGTGCGCGGCTTGGGGCGCCCAGACGCATACCCCCATGTGGTAAAAAATGTAAGGATGCTGGAGACGCACATCTCGTGGGTCTTTCTAACCGGCGATTTTGCGTATAAAGTCAAAAAACCTGTTGATTTGGGATATCTTGACTATACCTCCCTTGATAAGCGCCACTACTATTGCGAGATGGAGGCGAGGCTTAATAAACGTATCGCGCCAGAGATATATATAGGTGTCGTGCCCATCACAGGTTTGCCTGACCGCCCCATGGTTGAAGGGAATGGGCCCGTCATCGAGTATGCCGTGAAAATGAAAGAATTCCCGCAGGAGGCCATTTTAAACCTGGCTTTGACCCGTGGCGAGGTTCCCCCTGAGGCGCTTGATCTTTTTGCGTGTGATATGGCGCAGTTTCACGCTAACGCGCCTGCCCCGCGTTTGGGCTCCTCTTTTGGCTCGCCTGAAACAATAAAAGAAACAACAACGCAGAACTTTATCAAACTTCTTGAGGCTCACGATTTTTCAAAATACAAGGAAAGGGTAAAATCACTTTTTTCCATAACCGAAAAAGAATTTTTCCTGCGTGTTGACGACTTTAAAAGCCGGCGGGATAATGGATTTATCCGTGAAGTTCATGGTGATATGCACACAGGCAATATGGCGTTTATCGACGGGAAAATCATCATGTTCGACCGTATCGAATTTAACGAGTCGTTCCGCTGGATCGACGTTATGAGCGATACCGCCTTCCTTGTTATGGATCTTATGGACAGGGGTTACCCTCGCTTGTCCATAAGGTTTCTCGATTCTTACCTCTCGGCTGGCGGTGATTATGAAGGCATTTCTGTTTTGCGGTTTTATCTGTCTTATCGCGCCATGGTGCGAGCCAAGGTTGCGCTCATACGGGGAGCGCAAGTAGAGCGCGACACGCAAGAGGACGAAGCGCTAAAACGGGAATTTGAGCAATATCTCACCATGGCGGAAAGATATATGAAGTCTGCAAAACCGATCCTCGTCATCACTCACGGAGTTGCGGGCTCAGGCAAGAGTACCTTCGCTAAATTACTGGTAGAGGAGACGGGGGCCATTGTCTTGCGCTCTGATATCGAACGTAAAAGGATGTTCGGCTTGGGCGCAGATGAGCGACGCGGTGAAGGGATAGACGAAGGTTTATATGCTCCTGAGTCTATCCGGAAAACGTATTGCCGCCTTGAGACGCTGGCCGGCCTTATAATCTCTGCCGGGTTCCCCGTTATTGTTGACGCTACGTTTTTGAAGTATTCATGGCGTGACAGGTTCAGGACTCTTGCGCGAGAGAGGGGCGTTCCTTTTATGATTCTGGATATTCAGGCTCCAAAGGATGTTTTGTGCAAGAGAGTGGCAAAACGCGAGCTTGAAGGGCTGGATGCGTCGGAAGCTTCTCTTGTCGTGCTTGAAAAACAGCTTATGATGGACGATGGCTTAACGGGGGGCGAGCTTGCGGAAACCATGGCGATTAACTCGCTTCGCATGGCTGATTCACTAAAGGAGGCCGTCTCTGAAATTGAAAAGGTTACAGGGGGTGTTCTGGCGGGAGGCTAGGGGGATGCGCTAAAATTTATATCCGGCCTGAAGGTATATCGTTGTCGATTTAAACTCGCTATCCGCTTTTTCGTTATAGATGGCGTCCGTGTCCAGATATTTTTCTGCCGACATTTCAACTCTTCCGCTTACGAACAGCTTGTGCGTCAGGTTCCAGTCGATCCATGCGCCGTAGATGATCTGGAGGAGGTCGTTTTCACTGAATTTACCTTTATTCTTTGCAAAAGTTAACGCAATTCCAGCTTCCATTGCATTTTTGTTTATTCCACCTTCTATTACGGTGCGGTTTATTTTGGAGTTGAAGTGGTTTATGTCTTGATACCTTATTTGTGTGAAATACCATTTGTATATTTCTCTTAACCTCATTCCAAATTCAAAAAGCGCGGCGTCAGTATCGTCACTGGTTCTTGTGCGGCCTTCCATTTTTCCGAAGATTCTGAGCCGTTCAAACGGGTCGAACTCATAAGTCAGGCGTGCCGCTTTTTGCACCTCATAGTTTGCGTCATATCCTATCGTCCCGTTCTGAAACTTGATTGCGCGATATTCGTTGTAGCTTGCGCCAAACCTGCCAATTTTACCCATGCGGAAGCCTGCGCTAAAAAGCATGTTGGTCATTTTATACAAGCCGCTATTTTCGTCCTGGTCAACCCTTGCGCTTCCATAGAGGCTAACCTCTCTGATGGGATAGAGATAACCTGAGAGGTAGCCATAGGATGAGTTCTGAATCCCTACATAACCTCCCGTAAGGCCAACGCTTGATGCGTTATAGAAAGCATATCCGCCGTAAGTTGTGTCGCCCGTCGATTTGTCGTTGTCATAGGCGGGTAGCAACCCGCCAAACGCTCCAATTCCAAGATACCGGGTCAGGTTGAGTTTAACGTTGGCTCCATCAACCCTTGCGCCGGAAAGTTCGCCTATATGGTCTCTGCCAATCGCAACGTGTATATGGCTTGGGGTGTTTTTCCATTCAAACTTCGCCACCGTCACGCGTGAATCTGGTATGTCGCGGCTAAAGTCAGAGCCTGATGCCGTTCTTGTCGATCCTCTGAATTTAAAAACGGTTCTCTTACCGGCAAAATCCATCACCTTCATTCTCAGGCTCAACCGTGTAACGGTGCGGCTATGGGTGTCTGTTGAGTCATCCTGATTGCTGTATAGCGAAGCCCCCATCCGGCCCACCATTGTGAGAGCTTCCGAATTGGAAGATAAAGCGAATGCTAAAAGGCAAAATGCCGCAAGGATGCGGCCGTATTGTAAAGTTTTTGCCGTTTGCGCTTTATTGTTTGTGTTCATTGCGAGTTCTCGCCGGTGTCCAGCTATATGCCCTGTGGCAGTCGATGCAGTCTGCCAGCCCGGCAAAAGAATGCGCAGGCACGGGGCCGGCCTCCAGCAAGTCGGTTGCGTGGCACGCATAACACTCCATAGGCGTGTTTCTGTAAATACGGTTCTTATGGCACGCCTCGCATTCCAGCATCCTGTGTTCGCCTTCAAGCCTGAACGCCGTGTCGATGTGACGGAACTTGTCAGGGAACCAGGTTTTATCTGAATGGCACCCCATGCAGAAGTCACCGAACTGGTTTAAGTGCGGGTCTACATGGCAACGGATGCACTCTTGCCCCAGCCCCGCATATAGCCCTACGCCGTCGCTTTTTGCGTGGCAGTCGTCGCATGCCATGCTTGCGTGCGCTCCGCCCAGTTTGAAGCCTGTAAGGGAGTGGTTGAATTTTTGTGGATCCCACGATGCGTCGTCATGGCATTCCTCGCAGTGGCCCCCAAGCTTTTCTAAATGCATGTCGTCTTTTTTATGACAGCTTATACACTTTTTTTCTATTGGCTTCCATTTGCGGTTTTTGTGACACTGTTCACAGTCGGCATCAAGATGTTTACCGGTTATAGTGAACGTGCTTTGCTCCTGATGGTTAAACAAAAGGTCGAGCCAGTTGCTTTCCTGATGACATTTTTCACATGTCTGGTCGGAAAGTGCGCCTGCGTGGAAATCGGTATGGCATGGTGAATCACCACAATTCATAGTGTTTATCGGCCTGTAAATAATCACGCCTTTCCTGTTTTTCTTGTGGCACTTGGCGCATTCTACCCCTTTGTGCCCCCCCACCAGTTTGTATCCCCGGTATTCATATGTATCGTGGCTGAAGGTAGCCGGCAACCAGCCTTTTTCAAGGCTGTGACAATTATCACAGCTGTTACGTATAAACTGCCTACTATGAACGTTACTGTGCTCTTTCTTGTTGTGGCATCCACTCGCACTGCATTTGCGCGGCTTTTTCCTCGGTTTATATCTGATGATATTGGTAATTTTGTTAGGCTTGTGACACTGGTCACAGGCAAGGCCTGCATGTTTGCCGGTAAGCTTGTGATCCGTTTTATCGTGGTCGAACGACGCAGGGTCCCATTTCCCCATGCCAAAAGCGCGTCCTTTATGGTCTGAGTGGCAGTCCTGACAATTAGTTCCTTTATTTGCCTGATGGTTTCCGCGTAATATTTCCGGTGCTTCTGCGACTTCAGTGTGGCAGTCAAGACATTTTGCGTTAGATAGCTCGCCTGATTTTTCGTGGCACATTCCACAGTTTTTTATAGCATCGAGCTCCGCATGGGCGGAGGATAGCGACCCTGGCCTTTTAAGGTTTTTGACTATTTGGGCATCGGCCGGGGATATCGCGCCAAAATAGACGAGGCAAAATACCCCCGCCAGAACGGGCCAAAAACGCAAGCTTCCGGCTATACCCTTGAAATGTGTCAAAAAAAATCCCCCATGGATAGACCCCATTTTTATATCATGGCGGGAGCGGATGGTAAAATGGAAATATAATATGGCTATGCCGTGAGTTTTGGTTTGTTCATCAAAGGGTTAAGACCTTTTTTTGTGTTCAGGTTTTCCATGATTCGTTAATCGGGGGTAAAATGAAGCATGAATACAAAATCATTTTTGGAAAAATGGGCGCTTAGGTCGGCAGAACAGCGTGACCGGGAGTTCTATCTTGTAGCTCTTCCCGTAACAGTTTTGCTGATAGGTCTTGCCCCTCATATGATGCAGTTGCTTTTTATACCATCCTCTCTTGGGCTTTTGTGGCTCTCGTTACAGGTATTGCTTGGTGCCGTTATGGTTGGCTTCATTTGTTATTCTATAACGAGGTTTTTATCGAAACCGTCTATCTGGGGTGTTCACAGGGGGCGATGGCCCCTGGCTACGCATCTTCTTATTTTATGGACACCGATAGCTATTCTGGTGGATGCGCCACTGCGGTTTTCAGAACTTATGATGATAGGGGGGGGGCATCCTTCGGCCAATGTAGCCCCTTATGTGCTTGGCGTATCCATGGGGCGCACCTTTCTTTTTGCCGGTGGAATCGTTTTCTACGAGCGTCTCTTAGGGGCGGCTCTGGATGCGGCCGATCAACGCCAGCGTGCGTTAAAGCTTGAGGCCCAGACATTAAAAAATCTCATACAACCCCATTTTTTATTAAACAGCTTGAATGCCGTTCGTGCGTATATGGAAGAATCGCCAAAGATCGCCGAAGAAATGCTTTTAAGCCTGACATCGCTGTTAAGGCGTGTTATCCAATATTCCTCTATGGACAGAATTTCTTTAGCCGAGGAAATTGAGGTAATAAGTGATTATGTTGACGTAATGAACCGCAGGTTCGAGACAAGCGTAAGGCTTTTGGTGCCTGATAGCTCCTTGAAAAAGGAGATGAAAATACCCCCCCTCATATTGTTCAGTCTTGTGGAAAACTCCTTTAAGCATGGCTTTTCGAGCAAACATGAAGGCAATATCAGCATCAACGTGAAAGCGGATGACAGGCTTAAACTGGTTGTAGAAGATGATGGTGAACCGTCGCTCAATTCTGACAAGTCCGGCGGGTTGGGGGGGCAATATGTAGAGTCACGCCTGGAACTTGCTTACGGCGACGATTTTTCCTTTATTCATGGGCGGCGTGATGACGGGCGCTACGAGGCTGTTATAGAAATTCCATGGGAGAAGGTATGAGGGTCGTCATTCTTGAAGACGAACCTGTTGCCGCGCGGCAACTTGAAAAAATGCTCAGAAGGATGGAGGGCTTGAACATAAGCTCTATTTCTATTTGTGACAATGTGCAGGATGGGCGTGAGAGAATAAAAGAGGGGCTTGACCTTCTTTTTCTGGATCTGAACTTACGGGGGTCAGCAGGCTTCGACGTTTTAAAAGAGTTTTTATCCGAGCCGTTTGAGACGATTATTACAACCGCCTATCCCGATCACGCTCTTGAGGCTTTTCAGTACGGGGTGCGCGACTATCTTGTTAAACCCTTTTCCGATGAGCGCTTGCACCAGGCCGTTTCCCGTGTTCCCATGCCAGAACCTAGCGAATCGCCAGCGCTTGTGAACATCATGGTGAAAGATCGCGAAACGATAATTCCGGTTTCTGTTGATACTATAAAGCTTATAAGGAGCGCGGGGGACTATTGCGAGCTTTACCTTGTAAGTGGTAAACAGCTTTTATGCTCCAAGCGGATGGATTTTCTCGCACACCGTTTGCCTGATGATTTTATGCGGGTACACAGAACGGTTATCGTGCGTATAACGCAAATTTCCGGCATTAAGGTTGAGGGTGGTGGACGTTACTTCGCCTTGGTTAACGGGGTTTTGGAACCTGTTCCGGTTGGCAGGAAATATTATAAGGATATAAAAGCGAAGCTTGGAGAGGGAGAGACTTGAAACTTGTTTTTACAAAATGAAAAAGGCCTACAGTTTTTTAAGGAATCCCCATTCCCCACAAGCTTTTTTTTTATAACCTGCTAACTGTAAGCCCTGTTCATTTTCAGAGGCGATATCCTCGCCCCATGGTTATACGGTAACCTATGTTTATTACTCTTCCAACAGCTACTCGACGAACGGAACATTGAGTCGGCGAACGGTTCTGTTAATGAGTGTTGCTAGACAATTGTCTCCAGAATTGCGTTGTAATATGCTAAAAAACATGTTGTTAACGGCATTTATCTAGCTACGAACGGCAAAGCCTTTAAACTCGCCCGTAGGCTTTCCCCACGCCAGGGTAACGTTTGATACGTTACTTGCCGCCGGGCCCGTGTGGAGCCATTTTATGAGGTTTAAGACCGTTTCACGTGGGCCTTCTGCAAGGACCTCAACCCGCCCGTCTGGCAGATTTTTAACCCAGCCTGTTATGGAACGCAAATCTTTTGCAACGTCTACGGTTGTAGCGCGAAAAAAAACACCCTGCACGAGGCCGCTTACAAAGGCGTGCATCCTTACGTTTTCCATAATAGTTATTATCCCGCTTGTACTTGATCTATGAGGTTTCTTTTAAAGGTAATATTAATGTAGACTGTTTTTCAATCGTAAATGATTTTATGGGGGTTTTGATGTTTTCAGGTCTGTTGGATCGTATAAAATCTGGTGATGAAAAAATTGCAGTTGTAGGGTTAGGCTATGTGGGGCTTCCGTTGGCCGTTGCCATGGCCAAAACTTTTAACGTTACAGGTTTTGATATCAGTTCCGCCAAAATAAAGCGCCTCCATGAAGGGCACGATGATACAGGCGAGGTAGACGATACAACGCTTGGGGAAACGAAAGCCCTGTTTACAGACGATCCGTCTGCGCTCTCTAATGCAAAATTTATTATCGTAGCGGTTCCAACTCCTGTTGATGAATCCAAAAAACCTGATCTTTCACCTCTTCTTTCCGCCAGCCGGCTTATTGGCGAAAATATGGTGAAGGGTGCGGTGGTCGTGTATGAGTCTACGGTTTACCCTGGCGCAACTGAAGATGACTGCGTTCCCGTGCTGGAAAAAACGTCTGGCTTAAAGTGCGGTGTCGATTTTAAGGTAGGCTATTCGCCTGAGCGTATTAACCCTGGCGACAAGGAACATACGATAGAGAAGATAACAAAAATCGTGTCA
>JAJRTC010000062.1 GCA_024278445.1 Nitrospirota bacterium | reverse complement strand
CGCTTTACCATAAAAGCGCCGTGGATAGACGCTAACAAGTACCCTGAGTTTATAGACGATATAACCAGCAGGTTTACCAAAACAATCGGGGATGACGTAACTTTTACCGTTACGGGCATGATCCCGATATTGGGGCGGACGATCTCCGCCGCAATGCACAGCGCCGCCGTGAGCTATGTTATAGCCGGGGTTGTGATAACCCTCATGATGATCGCCCTTTTAGGTAACGTAAAACTTGGCCTCGTAAGCATGTTGCCTAACCTTACGCCCATACTTTTGATATTGGGCATCATGGGCATGGCGGGGATACCGCTTGACATGTTTAACATGCTCATCGGCTCCATCGCTATCGGGCTTGCCGTAGATGACACAGTTCATTTTATGCATAACTTCAGGCGCTATTATGCCGAGACGGGCGACGTGCGGGAGGCTACGCGCCACACGCTTCTTACAGCCGGCCGGGCCATGTTTACAACAAGTATCGTCTTGTCGCTCGGGTTCTTCATTTTTATGATGGCAAGTTTAAACAATCTTTTTAATTTCGGCATGTTGATAGGCGTTGCGATTATCGCCGCAGTTCTGGCCGATTTCCTGATGGCCCCCGCCCTGATGGCGGTAATGATGAAAAACGGGCGTGGTTTTAGTAAAAAATTGAAAACGGAGGTCTGACATGAATCGCCTTTTTATACTTATAACACTTTTATTTTCTTTAACGGTAAGCGTCGCGATAGCGGGGGCGGACGACCCTGAAGCCCGTGCGATAATGGAAAAAGTTGACGCGAGGTTTGACGGCGACAACGGGACGTCGAACATGGAGATGACGCTTATAGACAAGCGCGGCAAAACACGCGTTCGTAAAATAACCACCTTCATGAAAGATTTTGGCGAAGATACCTATCGCATCCTCTTTTTTAAAAGCCCGGCAGACGTTAAAGATACCGGTTTTTTAACCTACGATTACGACGATAATGAAAAGGATGACGATCAGTGGTTATATCTGCCCGCTCTGCGCAAAACCAAGCGCATTGCCACATCAGACAAAAGCGGAAGTTTTATGGGGTCTGACTTCAATTACTCAGATATGACCTCAAAAGATCTCGAAGACTACGACTTTAAACTGCTAAAAGAAGGTGAGGTTCGAGGTGCCAAGGTATGGCTTATCGAATCGACCCCAAGGTCGCGCGACGTTATAGACGAGACAGGTTATACGAAGTCTGTGATATTTGTGAGGCAGGATAACTATTTCGTCGTTCGGCTTGTGCATTGGGTTCATGGCGGGAATCGGCTTAAATATCTTGATGTCGTAAAGCTTGAACAAATAGACGGAGTCTGGACCGGGCTTGAGGTAACGATGACGACCAAGCAGGGCAAGAAGACTTTGCACAAAACCGTTCTGAAATATAGCGGCGTGAAATATAACCAGAACCATGACGACAACATGTTTACCATTCGCAGGCTTGAAAAAGGGCTTTAGCGGGTGATGCGCTCGCTTGCTTTTTCTCTGGCGCTTCTTGTTGCTGTTTCCGCTCCGGCCTGGGGACAATCGGCTTTGGATGATGCGCTTTCAGGGTTCGATGATGAATCTGGTGAAGTTCCGGGGCTTTCTATCTCCGATGAACCGCTGCAAAAAAAGCCATTCGATATATATGGCTCCATGTCACTTTCAAACTCTTATAACGTGGCCCATAAAACACCTCGCGCCAATGAAACGGATTATCGTGGCCTTTCAAGATCGCGTGCCAACGTAAACCTTAAAGTAAAAGCCGACCTGTCTGAGAAATGGAAAGCTCATATCGGCTACAGGGCTTTTTACGACATGGCGTATGCGCTAAACGGGCGTGACAGATATACGAGCGATGTCCTCCACACTTATGAAAACGAAACAGAACTGCGTGAAGCATACCTGCATGGCGAACTGTCTCGCAACCTTGATATTAAATTTGGGCGGCAGATAGTCGTGTGGGGCAAATCAGACAATGTACGTGTGACAGACGTTTTAAACCCGTTGGATAATCGCGAGCCGGGGATGGTTGATATAGAAGATTTGCGGCTACCTGTTTACATGAGCCGGCTTGACTATTATTCAGGTGACTTGAGTTTTACCGCCATCGCTATCCACGAGATAAGGTTTAATAAAACCCCTTCGTTTGGAAGTGATTTTTATCCTTTCAGCGTTCGCGCCCCGGTTGAAGACGTTCCCGGCGATAAAATTGAAAACACGGAATATGCTTTTGCGTTAAACGGTCTGTTTACGGGGTGGGATATCTCTTTTTACCTTGCGGATATTTATGACGACCAGCCGCATGTGGAGCAGGTCGCGTCTCTTTCATCATTAGCACCAGGCTTTGAGCGCTCACACTCAAGGCTTACCATGGCGGGCTTGGCGGCAAATATGGTATATGGCTCCTGGCTTTTAAAAACCGAGATGGCCTATTTTTACGGGTTTGAGTTTTTTGGCATACCGGATGATAAAAAGTCGCGTTACGACATTTTGATCGGGGCCGAGTATTCAGGTTTTACAGATTCCGTGGTTTCCGTTGAGTTGGTTAACCGGCATTTAAATGATTTTAACGATACAATGAAAACTTCCGGCGCTACCGAAGATGAGTTTCAGGTGGCGATAAGGGCAAGCGGCAATTATCTTTACGACACCCTGCATCCGCTTATGCTTGTTTCTTTTTTCGGAACACGTGGCGAGGATGGCGGGTTTCAGCGAGTTTCAGTTGGCTACGATTTAACCGACTCATGGCTTTTAACCTTTGGGGCGGTTCTTTACCAGTCAGGCGACCTTCAGTTCTTCAGAAACGTAGGCGATAATGACAGACTGTTTCTGGATTTTAAATACAGCTTCTAGCCCTGTTTTTTTCGCCTGAGACATGCTTGCGATAAAAGACCAAACGAAACAAAAAACGCAAAAACTCCCATCATCATGGGCTTCGATGTTTCAGGCCTGTCCAGGTATATGTAGCTCCATTTGGAAATAGATTTTTTCGTCCCGTTGTTGTGGTTCCATCCATCCCATGCGTTTATTGCAAACGGAATATATGAGCCGTTAATGAATTGCGCGTCGTTGCTATCGCTTGTCAAACGTGGTCTTTTGATTACAAGGCTCCAGACTCCGTCGTTAAATATGGCCAGGCTCGATAGCGCCTGTGACGATTCGTCTTGTGTCGTGAATGGCTCTTTTATGCCTTTAGCGTTAAGTTCAAGCGCCGCCCTTCCGGTTTTTTCCGGCCCCTTTTGTTTTACATATCTGTAGAGAGGAGCTAAATCACGGTTACTTAATATTTTTTCTGCCAACGCTTTTCTTGATGGAGCATAATCGGCTCTCCACCACCATAGGTTTACCGGGTTATCTTTGTCGCCATTCAGGAAGTATGGCATTCCCTTTGTTTTGTCTTGCGGAAACTGGAGCATGATCGCATCGCGATATGTCACCTGCGGCGATGAAGCGGCAAGCGCCGTGGCGAACGACTTGTCGCCCCCCTTCATGGCGGCCTGTTCTTTTTGGCTTAAAATATCTGCACCCAGGTGGATGGTGTTGGGGAACCTGTCTTCCCATTCAAGGCGGATAGCTATTTCGTCGTCGTTAAAAATTGCCTTAACTATAACGTGGTCTATCGTGTTGTTTCTCCATCTGGGCGGGGTAACCACGTTGCCAAACATAAAAACGTCTCCCCTTTTAGCCGCTTCCCACGCAGGGTCGTCGGGGCTATCTGGCAGGGGCTCGTTTGTCCATAGAGCGTTTATAAACGGTTTTAGCACAGGTTTTCTTTGCAGGCTTTTTACATAATAAGCCACGGCCCACCTGTCTGTTTCCGGGACGGATTTTAAAAACGCCGGCATAGGTGTTCCGTTTATTCCGGTTGTGATTCTGTAAAAAATATCCTTAACCGACCTGCCGCCCTTATACCTCCATATCTTTGTCAGGTTTCGCGGGTATATAGGGAACTTCCAGTCGTCTTTCATTCCTTCAACAGAGATGCCGTTGCCCAGGCCGTTATCTCCGTGGCATGAAAAACATTTGGAACTTCTATAAACTTCCTTGCCACGTGCGAGCAGTTCAGGCGTTTCATCAGGCTTTGCGCCTATACGCACAACGTTGTTGTAGCGCCATTGCATGAGGTCTTTCCGGTCGCGCGACATTCCATAAGCTTCGTCTAACATCCACATGTTAAACTCAGGGTCTTCGCCGAAAGTTTGTATGTAATAGATAACGGCCCATATTTCCTCAGGTACGAGACCGTTTGAGATGGCTCTCCTGCTGTAAGGCTCCATGCTCGTGCCGGGAATCCCCCTTGAAATAAGCTTGAAAAGGTCTTCATCCAACGGCAGGAACCCGCTGATCGTAGAGCGAAACTTAAAAACGTTGGTCTGGAAATTTCTGGGGCGAGGCTCCATATATTTTGATGGCGGGCCGTTTCCCGCGCCAGTTATGCCGTGGCAGAAAGAGCATTTTTCGTAATATATTTTACGTCCCTTTGCTATCAGGTCAACCGTTTTTGGGGGTTTTACAGGTTCTCCTGTGACTTCTCTTTTATCGTCGCCTTCATCAGGCCTTGCCTTCACAAGGTCATATGCGCCCAATATTGCCGACCACATCTCCGTTTCCGAGAGTTCCCCGCTCCATGCTGGCATCGATGATTTCCACGATAACGATTTGGGCGGCAATTCGTGGTTACCCGTTGAAACGCGCCAGTAGGCGTAACCTTCGCCTTTTCTGCGTATGGAATAGTGGGCGTTTAGGCTTGTGAATCTTAAGTTCACAAACCCGTGAGCGGTTGAAGGGGCGCTTTCAAGCTGGTTTCCGTGGCAGGTGTTGTGCCCGCCTTTACCTTTTTTGCCGGGCCTGTATGCGGCGGGGCGGTGGCCGGCACCATTTGCTCCATGACAGTTAGAGCAGTATATCTGATACATGGCACGTCCTTCGAACAGCCTTTTTTCTATCAGCGATTTTTTGGCAAGTTCTTTATCTGTTTCTCCCGCGTCCAGTTTTGCCAGAAATTCTTTTACGGATTGTTTGGGGATATGGCGTATGTTTGTAAACTTTTTGTCTCCATCCATTACCTGGTCGAAAAACTTTACGCTGTTGCTCTTCACTTGGCTGATAAATTCGTTTATTTCGCCGTCGGTCGGGCTTTTTAACGGGTTTTTAAGCTTTGCAAACTTTTCGGGCGGTTTGGAAGGTGCTTTTACTTTTTGTTGCTTCGGAAGGCTTTCCTCGGCAATGGAGGGGCTTAACACAAAATAGACCGCAAACCCTATTATGGCGGAGATGGTTATCGCCACCGCTGTTCTTAAAAACACGTTTTTACTTCTACTTTCTTATCTGCTAAACGCCGAAACCGGCATAAAAATGTTATGAATGCTGATAGTGTAAATGGTTTTGAGGGGCGGAAGTCAAGCCTTTGATAAAACCTGCGGTGGCTTGTGGTTTATGCTTTACTTGTCGATTTTCGGTTAATCGGTCATAATTGCGGTTTTTCCATGTATAGGTGGTATTTTTGAATGGAACAAAATTCTGAGAATGGAAGGCCTAAGGGCTCCCAAAGGTTTTTAAAATTTTTCATGGTGTTCGGCGGTATAACAATCGCCCTGTTTATGCTTTTGGAAGTGACGAATGCCGTGCTGTCGTGGAGCGACAATCCACCGGAACGCTTAGAATTCAAGGCTCCTTTGAGCCCTGATGAAACCGTTGCCAAAAACCCGGAGCCGTTTGACTATGCAGGAACGCTTTCGGGTGAAATAATAATTGCCATCAACGCGACAGATCTTGGTAAGTGGAGCCACTTCAAATTTTCAAACGGCAAGGTTTTTAAACGTGAAAAAATAGCGAGTAATTCGCTTGATTGGGATATAGCTTTTCGCAGAGCCAAGATAATTACGAACGGCGGGGATACGAACCCGAACGCTAAAGGTGCAATGGCGGTTATTGAAGGTGCCGATTTTGAATCTGTAACCCAAGCCCCCCCGGCAGAGGCGTTTTTGCTCGATAAAATCGAAAATTCTCCCACCGAACCTAAAAACCCCGCCATAGACAAATGGTACAAATACGATTTTTTACGCCACAAACTTACCCCAAGGAAATATCTGTTCGTAGCCAGAACCGCCGATGGGCATTTTGCCAAGTTTGAAATTTTAGGCTACTACTGTGGCAAAGTCGCAGGCTGTTACAGGATTAAATACGTTTATCAAGGAACGGATGCGTCATCTTTTTCTAAGCCCTCGTCATGACGCAGGAGTTGATAAACGCCCCCGGTTTTCTGCCGGGGCACTCTACGCTTGGGTCTGACGTAAGTTATTTTCTGGCGATAACTTTTGCGTCTATTTTTCTTTATTCCGGTTCACTTGCGTCAAAAGGCATGGGCCGTAAACATCACTACATGATGCTGGTATCCATGGTCGCCATGATGCTTTACTTTGCCTTTTATTATGAGGTGAGGAAGTTAGGCGTTATAAGCCTCGTTGACCAGTTGGGTTTCAGAGGCCCTCAGTTTGTGTACCGATATGTTTTTCATCCTGTACTTTTTGCCCATTTCATAGCGGTTACGGTCTCTACCTTTTTAGCCATATACATGATCGGCAACGGATTCAGAACAGCGGTGTATGGCGAGAACGGAACCATGACGCTTAAAAGCTTTGATGTCGTTCGCTCAAAGGCTCTTTGGCTTTCAGGTCTCGTGTGGCTTGGATTTCTTGTGTGGCTTCTCTTCTCATTGTCAAAACTTGGCATTTGGCACAAGCTCCTACTGCTACTATTAGGATATTTCGTACCTGCCGGAGTGGCGTTTTTAATAGCTAAAACCTTACCGGACTCAAGGCGCAGGCACAGGGTGCTGGGTAAAGCTTGTTTATATTCCTTTGCTTTTCTGTTGGTTACCAGCACATTGGTATATTTTTTGCTCTATATCGCTTTTTAGTCGACTAATTCCGTCAAATATTCTAACCTTTTCGTTGCCTTTCTATTGGACGTAGTGTGAAGGGTTGAACGAAATGTGTCATTTTGATCTGTTGTTTGAAAGGGCGAAGTGTACAAAAACATATTGGTGACTCTGGATAATTCACGTTATTCGCTTTGGGGCCTTGATTACGCGCTGGATATGGCGAAGAGTTTTGGCTCCAAGCTTGTTGGCAACCACGTCTATGCGGCGCGTTTGCACGAAAAACGTTTCATACAAATGGAACCTGGGCTTCCTGCCGAGTTTCAGAACCCGGAAGAGATGCAAAAGCAGAGAGATATTCATGCCGAGCTTATCGAAAAGGGTTTAAGTGTTATTTCCGATTCCTACCTCGACGTGTTTGAGGCAAGATGCGAAAAAAGAGGCATCGCCTACGACCGCAAGAGCATGGAAGGCAAAAACTATAGTGAGCTTGTAAAAGATATAAAAGATTCGTCCTACGACCTTGTCGCATTGGGTGCGCGTGGTTTGGGTGAAGTGCCTACTACGCAGATCGGTAGCGTATGCGAACGTGTCACGCGCCGCATAGGGGTAGATACGCTTGTTATGAAAAACGGTGTTCCCATAAAAGGCGGGCATATCGTTGTCGGTGTTGATGGCAGTGAGCAGTCGTTTGCGGCGATGGCGTCGGCTGTCGCCATGAGCAAACATTTGGGGTGCAAGGTGACGGCATTGTCTGTTTTCGATCCGCATTTTCATTACAAGGCGTTCGATAGCATAGCCGAGGTTCTGTCCGAAGAGGCTGGTGAGACTTTTAAATTTAAAGATCAGGAGCGTCTTCATAAAGAGATAATAGACTCGGGCTTGGAGCGGATATATGAAGAGCATCTAAAGTCAGCCAACAAAATGGCCGAGCGCCTTGGCGTAAAGATAAATTCAGAGCTTTTAGAGGGTAAACCGTACGACGCGATTTTGAAATGGCTTGAAAGCCACGACGATGTTGCGCTCTTGCTTTTGGGCAAAATAGGCGTTCATTCTGACGATGAGCTGGATATTGGGTCGAACTCTGAAAACCTTCTGCGCAACGCTCCTTGCAACGTGATGCTTGTAAGCCGTCGTGAAAGGCCGGAAGAAGGTGTAGATACGCTTCAGGACGATATGGAGTGGACGCCTGAAGCTTTGGAGCTTTTAAACCGCGTTCCGGGCTTTGTCCGCAATATGGTGCGTGGTCACATGGAAGCGCAGGCCAGAAAAGCCGACGCACCCAGGGTGACGGCTGAGATGATGAAAACCGCCCGTTCCAAAATGGGGATGTGATTCACCCAAGTTTAAGGGGATTTGTTTAAATGTTCGTCCCATATGCCATATCGTGGAACTTAACCTCTCGCTGTAACCTAAACTGTGGGCATTGTTATATCGATGCTGGCGGAAGAATGGATGGCGGACCGGCTGAGCTTACTACGGCCGAATGTCTTGATATCGTTTCCCAGATAGCGGATGTAAACTCAGGTGCCGTGCTGATCCTTACTGGCGGTGAGCCTTTGGCAAGAAAAGATATATACGAAATTGCGCGTCACGGATCGTCGCTTGGGCTTATGGTTGTTGTTGGAACCAACGGTACACTTGTAAACGGTGATACGGTTGCCAAGCTAAAAGATGCTGGCGTTACGGGTATCGGTGTGAGTATCGATTCACTCGATTCGCAAAAGCACGACACTTTCCGTGGTATGCCCGGCGCTCTTGCGAAGTCGATGGAAGGCATCTCTATTGCCCGCGAGGCCGGGCTTGGCGTTCAGATACAAACGACGCCTATGAAAAACAACCTCGTCGAAATACCGCTTATCGCAGAATGGGCGCATCGGATGGGAGCCCGCGTTTTTAATCTTTTCTTTCTTGTTTGCACAGGCAGGGGGGAGGAGATGGCCGATATTTCGCCCGATGAATATGAACGTGTTTTAAAATGGGCGGCAAAAGAGCGTGACTCATTCCCTGGCATGATGATACGCCCTAAATGTGCGCCGCACTTTAAAAGGATCCTGCATCAGGAAAATCCCGACAACCATTTATTAAAAACATATATAGCCGCGTGCCGTGCCGGAACGCATTATGCCAGAATCACGCCAGAAGGAAAAATGACCCCGTGCCCTTATATGGATAATGTGGCGGGCGACCTTAAAACGGAGAAGTTTAGCGAAGTTTGGGAAAATTCCGAGACGCTGACCCGTTACAGAACCCCTGAATATGGTGGCAAGTGCGGGTTGTGCCAATATCGCCTGTTATGCGGCGGATGCAGGGCGCGTGCGTTGGCTACCGTTGGTGACGATATGGGCGAGGATCAATGGTGCGTTTACGAGCCGCTGGGTCAGGAAGAGGCGATTGTAAACATAGACACGCAGGCCAAGTTCGGCGTGGAGGAAACTTCGAGCGTAAAGTGGTCGGAAGACGCTCTTGCGGTTATGGAAAAAATACCTTTCTTTGCCAGAAAAATTGTAAAACTTGGCGTCGAAAAGCGGGCGTTAGAAGAAGGTGTTGAACTTATCACGTCTGAGGTTATAAGGAGCGCGGCCCCGTCGCCTGTTATGTTTGACCAGATGAAAAAGGTGGGTAAGGATGCGGGCGCCCCCGACGCAACTAAAATCCTGTGGGACGATGAGGCGTTGGCCCGTGTGGAAAACGCGCCTGATTTTGTGCGGCCAGGAATAAAAAAACTTATGCCAAAGCGGGCGAGGGAGCGTGGCAAAGATAGAATCACTACAGAGTTTTTAACGGAGATTCGCGACGAGTCTATGATGCTGGCGACGAGGCGAATGAAGAGCCTTGGGTTTTCCGAGCTTAAGATGGATGCATGGGGTGAGGCGAAAGAAAAGTTTAAAAAATCGCCGGACAAACAGAGGGTGATTGATAAAATCTCCGGTTTCCTTGGCGATAGACCTGCGAAAAATAAAAAAATAATAGAAAAATTCGGGTCGTTTTTCTCGGATGATACGGGAGAAAAGCTTGGCTGGACGGAAGACGCTCGCGCAAGGCTTGATAAAGCCCCATCATTTGCCCGACCGATGGCTAAAAAGGCTATTGAAGGTTATGCCAGGAAAAATGGCTTTAAGTATGTAACCGAAGAAGCGGTGGAAGGTGCCATGGCCGACATGCCATTTGGGAAAATAGGGAAGTAGCCCCTTCAATGTCTCGCCTTGTTCAGAATGAGAGTGGAAGGACAGGAAACCGGTTGCCATACGGCGAATAACGGGGCGGCAATCTTAAGGATGCTCCTCCACCCAATGTTTGCCCGTTGCAGTAAACTCTTCTTTCCAAATCGGAATTCTTGTCTTTAACTCGTCTATCGTCCATTCACATGCGTCAAATGCGGCGGAGCGGTGGGCGCTTGTGACGACTATCAACACAATGTTTTCACCAACGGTAATCTCGCCTGTGCGATGTATAACGAGGCAGTCGATAATATCAAATTTTTCCTTTGCGTCATCCTCAAGGCGATCCAGTTCTTTTTCCGCCATGTCGGCATAGCTTTCAAAGTTTATTTTTACGATCTCGTGCCCTTTGGATATATCGCGCACCGTGCCGAGAAAGGTTACTATGCCGCCTGTGCCCCGGCTTTTTTCTGCAAGAGCGCGTATTTCCTTGCCGACGTCAAAGTTTTCTTTTTGCAGGCGTGCCAATTTATTAAAAACCTGCCATAAAAGAGGGTTGTGTAGGCACCGATAAAAAATACCGGGATAAAATGGCAGTGGTTATCATTTTAAAAACCTCCGGATAGAGGTGGTAATACGGCAATCTCGTCACCATCGTTTACAGGCGTGTCAAGCGACTCCATCCTCTGGTTCAGGGCGTAAAGAAAACCGCCCGGCATAAGGAAAGCTTTATCTACCGATGTTTCATTGGCTACACGGTTTAAGACGTCTCTAATGGAGGTGGGGCCGTTTATAGGTATGTCGATAGACTCAAGCCCTACCTTTTCCTTTATGGAAGCGAAAAATCTTACAGTGACCATTTATATAAAACCTGCGTTGCTAATTTCCGAATTGTATCTCACACACCTTTAAAATAATAGGCTTGCGGGCAAAAAGAATGTGAGCTTATAGTCTTTATATGCGATTTTGTGTTTATCTGTGACGATATAGAGGAGGTTGCCATGGCTACTTTAAAATATCACGGGCACTCATGCTGGGAAATAGAAAGCGACGGGGGCCGTGTGCTTATCGACCCGTTTCTGTCCGGGAATGAGCTTGCGGATGTCGGGCCGGAGGCTTTTGACGAGCTTGACGCCATTTTAGTCACCCACGGGCATGGCGACCATATTGGTGATACCGAAATAATCGCCAGGAACACAGGGGCTTTGATAGTCACCAACTTTGAAATTTCCAATTATTTTGGCGCGATGGGGTTAAACTCGCATCCGCTACATATAGGCGGTGGCCGGGAGTTTCCGTTCGGTCATGTAAAACTAACCATCGCTCATCATGGCTCATCCGGACCAAGCGGCGAATATCTTGGAACCCCGGCAGGGGTGCTGTTTACAAGTCACGACGGCAAAAAAATTTACCACGCCGGCGATACCGCTCTTTTTCTCGATATGAAACTGATAGGCGAGATGTATGGTCCGCTGGATGTAGCGCTGTTGCCCATTGGCGATAATTTTACGATGAACATAGATGACGCCGTAAAGGCGGCGGAGTTTCTTGGGGCCAAGGTTAATATTCCCATGCATTACAATACGTTCCCACCGATTCAGGCCGATCCTTCGGAGTTTGTGAAAAAAGTTCGGGATAACGGAGGAGGGGGCAGGGTTTTAGACCCTGGCGAGACATGCGAAATTTAGGTTAAGCGCTTGCTGGCTTTTTGG
>JAJRTC010000061.1 GCA_024278445.1 Nitrospirota bacterium | reverse complement strand
ATCGTGACATATGTCAATTCTTCTGCCGAGGTTAAGGCCGAGTCTGACATATGCTGTACGTCTGCAAATGCCGTTGCGGTGATAAACTCTCTGCCTCAAGAGAAAGTTTTTATGACACCAGACATGAACCTGGCCAAATGGGTTCAGCGGCATACGAAAAAGAAGGTGGACTACTGGAAAGGTTTTTGTCCGACCCACCATTTATTAAAACCAGACATGCTTATAAGCATGAAACAGAAATATTCTGACGCGCCTGTTGTGGCGCACCCTGAATGCACTCCAGACATACTGGACCTTGCGGATCATATTTGTTCCACCTCAGGCATGTACGCCTATGCAAAAAAGGAAAACGCCAAACGGTTCATAATCGCAACGGAGAGCGGCATTTTGTATCGTTTAAGGAAGGAAAACCCTGGCAAAGAGTTTATCCATGTTACAGATGAGATGATCTGCCCGAACATGAAGGTTACATCTATAGAGGACGTGCGGGACGCCATTCTTGAGATGAAAGAGGTTATCACCGTTCCTGAGGAAATCAGCATAAGGGCCAAAAGAACGCTGGATAGAATGCTTGCCGTACCTCGTGATTTTTGATTACAGGCTCTGGTAAAAAATCAGTTCATAAGCTTTTCGAAAAAACCTTTTTGATGTGGCCTGACATTAGTGCCAGCCTCTTTGGCAAGCTCCCTGTAAAGTTCTTCTTCTCTATGCGATAGTTTTTTTGGGGTTTCCACAATCAGGCGGACGATAAGATTCCCCCGCCCATAAGATTGCAGGCGCGGAATACCATGGCCGGAAACTTGGGTGAGCATATCCGATTGGGTTCCAGCCTTGACGGTGAAATCCATCTCTCCTTCCAACGTAGGTATTTTAATATCAGCCCCAAGCGCCGCCTGCGGGAAGCTTATCGGAACCGTTACCACAACATCGTCTCCGTGCCGCTCAAACTTTTTATCCGCTTTAACATGGATTACAACATAAAGATCGCCCGCAGGCCCCCCGTTTTTACCAGCCTCACCTTCACCTCGCAAGCGCAGGCGGGAACCTGTGTCTACCCCTGCCGGAGCCTTCATGGAAAGTGATTTTCGCTCTCGAAGAGTGCCTGCGCCTCTGCACTTTTTGCACGGGTGAGTTATTTTAACCCCTTCTCCATTACATGCAGGGCATGCAGTGGCGATAGAGAAAAAACCTTGTGAACGTGTAACCTTTCCCTGGCCATTACATGTAGAGCAGGTTGCAGGGCTGTGTCCTGGCTCGCTTCTTCCACCTTTGCACTTGTGGCATGTAACATGTTTGTCTATTTTGAATTCTTTTTCTATTCCAAAGACCGCTTCCAGAAAATCTATCTCAAGGTCATATCGCAGGTCAGCGCCGCGTCTCGGTTGGTTAGGGTCGGCACTTCGCCTTCCACCAAAACCTAAAAAATCTTCAAAAATATCGCCAAAAGATGAAAAAGCTTCTTCAAACCCTGAGAACCCGTTAAAGCCTGATTGCTTCAACCCGTCATGGCCAAACTGGTCATATAACTTTCTTTTTTCAGGATCGTTCAAGACGGTATACGCTTCAGACGCTTCCTTGAATTTTTCTTCCGATACGGGGTTATCGGGGTTCCTGTCTGGATGAAACTCATGCGCTTTTTTGCGATAAGCTTTTTTAAGCTCCGTCACTGTGACAGTTCGTTCAACAGATAAAACTTCGTAGTAATCGCGTTTTGACATTTTTAATTTGCATCCTGTCACGCAGTAGAACTGCGAAAATTTATATTAGGGAGCCTCTAATAATTACTTTCGTCGCGAAAATGAGTGAAACCATTTTTGGCAAGGCACCGGGGTAAAATTCCCGCAAACGCATAAAAACATACGTTGAGGACAATTTGGGCCCGGCAACACAGCCAAAGGCGATTTCGCTCATTTGCAGTAGAAACTGAATTATTAAAAGTTTCCATTATACCTTGCTGGTTTTCTGCCCAACCCGAACCATGGCAGGACGCAAAACGCGCCCTTCAAACATATATCCGGCGGAAAGTTGCTCTACAACGACATCTACCTTGTCGTCATCGTCTACGGAAACAGCCGAAACGGCCTGGGCAATCTCCGGATCAAAAGGTTTATCGCGGCAGTCTATTACTTCTAGCCCCTGTGAGGTCAACACCTTCATAAGGCTCTCCCTTAACATGCACACACCCTCATATAACGAATCGCCCTGATGGGTAGTGGAAGCGGCTGATATGGCCCTGTCGAAATCATCTATCACCGGAAGGATGTTTTTGACGATGTCGCAGAACATCCCCTTGGCCCTCTGCTCCACTTGCCCCTCAAGCCGTATGCGCACTTTATCCATCTCAGCCATTTTTTCTTTATGCGCTGAAATATACTCCTTCAACCTCTCGTCATGTTGCGAGACTTCACCCTGAAGCTTTTTAACAACCGAGGGAATTCGATCCAGATCGGCTTCCACCGCATCGTCGCAAGTATCGTCTACAGATTTTATTCTCCGTTTATCCCGAAATTCTATCTTTACTTCTTCTTCACTCATAGTTCCTTACCGTTCCTTAGAGGCGTTATTACAAATCAAGTGAGTTTTTGAGGATGTTAACTATTTTCTCCTCAATAAACTTGCTGTCTATTTCATAAATTTTTCCATCGTTCCCGCTTTTGGCGTAATACTTTTCTTTCCCCGTTATTTTATTGCCCACAATAACCTTGTTAACAAGTTCATTTCTTCTGTTGTAGATTGCCATTTTAAGTGTGGAATTTTCAAACCCCATTCGGTCTGTGTCTGCTTCCGGCACTACACCTGTGTATTTTAGAAGAAGAATCGTCCACACAAAGCTACTGTACATGGCATCGCTTATATAGCGTTCCTCTGGTTTTACCATTCTATATCCGTTTCCGGCCACTCGCAGTTCAAACACCTCACCGTTTCGCTCTACGACAGCCGCGCCAACGCCATCAGACGTTATCGGGAAAAATCTTCTGTCTATAAAATGTTTCGGCCCGATATCGTAAAAAGGTTTACAAACTTTTTTATCAATTTCCAGAATGGAAACGGAATCCAGCGCTCTTGAATAGCACTTGTGCTCGTCGCCTGACGCGATTTTTACTAGCTCCACCGTTTTTGTTTCTGTTCCGGTTGTGGCAATAAACTTAAGAATGTCTCCTTTGTTTTTCAGCTTTTCGTAATCTACCTCGCCTTCATCAGTATATCTTTTTCCCTTGGCAAGCTCTAACTCCCGAAGTAATTTAAAAACAGTCGTATTGTCCGCCGTCGCCTGTAAAGGAGAGATGACCTTCCATTTTCTATCCTGTCCTGAATTGATTTTTCCCTTAAGATTGGCCTCCAGAACAAAAACCTTATCTCCATGCTCGATGGTTATCTTTTCAACGTCTTCAGCTTCAATATCTGCAAGCTTAAGCCCCCTGATTGCGTCAATAGAGTTTGGCAACTTTGTAAAAATGAAGGAGGGCGTCCTCACAACCCTGTGCGCTCCTTCAAGAGCAAGGTATCTTGCGCCGCTTTCAGTTTTTGAACCTACGTAAGCCGTTACGACCTGATCGCCAATTGTAGTAAAGATTATAGTGGCGGATGGGTTATCCAGCCCATATTTTGCAGGGTCATACTCACCATCCCCGATAAACCCCGCAACCTGCACCCCACCCAAAGATTGGGCAAGGTCGTTAACCATATCGTTATCCGCATCAGACGTAATCGGAAATAACAGTTTCCAGTTATCTTTTATATTTTTTTCAAGCACGATACGCAAATCGCCTTTACGTATTTCCAGCTTTTTTACGGTATTCTCGTTAACGTTGTTGAAAATATTTTTGTTTCGCAACTCAAAAAAGTTTTTTACAAGCTTGTCCGCCGCCTCTTTTTTTACAAGCAAAACATTTGGAAGGCTGGCATCGGTTTGAATAAAGCGTTCGGTTCCTGCAGGGTTTATGCCGCCTATTCTGATAGCTCTCTCCTGCTTGTTATCAAGCCTGAATATGATAATTACAGGGTCAGCAAGGCCAAACTTTCCCAACTCCTGCGGAACGACAATATCCAGGTCTTTTTCAACAGATAAATCAACAGCGGTAGAAATAATTTGATCCACGGTTTTTAAATCTGCCTTATCTGCAACTGGCGATACAAGTTGCCAATAATTACCTGCACGTTTAATTTCTATAGTTTCCTCGCCAGGTCTTTTAATTATGAAAGACAAAACGTCTTTTTTCGCAAAGCCCATAGCTGTTTTAGAGGCCGTATCAAACTGGTAGTTTGCGAACAGGAGAATTATAAAAAAGATAAAGGCCAGAGCAACCCTGATCCAACTCAAATCCGCCTCCGTCTTTTACTT
>JAJRTC010000060.1 GCA_024278445.1 Nitrospirota bacterium | reverse complement strand
GGAACTGTTAATGAGCGGCAAATAGCTTTGGGGAACGACAAGCTGTTAGACGACATGCAAATTAAAGCCGACCCGCTCATGGAAAAGGCAGAGTCACTTCGCAAGGAAGGACAAACCGTAGTATTCCTCGTGATAGATAAAACGCCTGCCGGAATTTTAAGTATAGCCGACCCGATAAAGGAAACTACACAGGAAGCGGTGCGGGAACTTACACGGAACGGCATTGAGATTATCATGTTAACCGGTGACAACGAAGTTACCGCCACGGCTGTGGCACGCAAACTTGGGCTAACAGGCGTAGTAGCAGACGTTCTCCCGGATCAGAAGGGAGAAACCATTAAAGACCTGCAAGCAAAAGGACGGATTGTTGCGATGGCAGGCGACGGTGTGAACGATGCTCCGGCGTTGGCGATTGCAAACGTTGGCATAGCCATGGGAACAGGAGCGGACGTGGCGATGGAGAGTGCCGGGGTGACACTTGTGAAAGGCGACCTTCGTGGAATTGCAAAGGCTATCACGCTTAGCCGCGCCACAATGGGGAACATACGGCAGAACCTCTTCTTCGCGTTCATATACAACGCCCTCGGTGTCCCGGTTGCCGCAGGTATTTTTTATCCTTTATTCGGGCTTCTTTTAAGCCCGATCATTGCCAGCGCGGCGATGAGTTTCAGCTCTGTTTCGGTTATAGGAAACGCGCTTCGTTTAAGAAAGATCAGGCTTTAAAAAAGAGAGTTTTGCGTATGACGAATGACAATAAATTTTGCCATTTTTGCGGAGTTTCCATCACAGCGAATTCTTTTGCACAAAAAGAAGGAATTTATTGTTGTGAGAGTTGTTTCCTGAAAGAAAAAGAGTTTCGGGCGGTTGAGGTTGCGCGAGATAACGCCTATCTTGCGCTAACGGAGGCCTTGGCGTCGGCGCTGGATATCAGGGAACACGAAACCGGCCTCCATTCCAAACGGGTGGCCTGCCACACACTTCTTCTGGCCCGCTCCTATACTGATGACAACGAAAAGTTACGGCAAGTCTACTGGGGGTCACTTTTGCATGACATAGGCAAGATAGGTATAAAAGATGCCATCCTGCTTAAGGATGGGCCCCTCACCGAGGCCGAATGGAAGGAAATGCGTAAACACCCGGAATTAGGGCACACTATTTTATCCGCCGCCACATTCATGAAAGATGCGGCAGATATCGTTATGTGCCACGAGGAGCGTTACGATGGCTCCGGATATCCGAACGGCCTTGCAGGAGAGGCTATTCCGTGGTCAGCGCGCATATTTTCCGTTATCGATACGCTTGACGCAATAACATCAGATCGTCCATATCGGAGGGGTGCGTCTTTTGATAAAGCCAAAGCCGTGATTCTAAGAATGGCCGGTAGTCAGTTTGACCCTGAGGCCGTAGACGTTTTTGTTTCAGAAGAAAAAACATTGCGCGAAATGGTCGCGCTAAAATGTGGTCACGCGTCTTTGGATGACATTTTCAAAGAATAACTCAATTCACTATCCGGGCGATTTTCTTTAAGGTTTCTCGACTTTCACCAAATTTGCATATAGCATCGCAATGTTTACGCAAATCAGAGAACAGAATGTAATGAATTCTGATGTTATTGCCTCTAATCGCTGGCCGACTTAACTGTAAAACCAATTCTTTTTCTCTGTTGTCCGGGATAATCAGGAAAAGCGAAGATGGATCCTCTGGAAATGAGTAGTACAAATCAGTGAGCCTTAGTATCCCGGAATATATCGAGGTGCTTTTTTCAACTTCAAAAGCGCTAACAATTTTATTTGTAGCCTTCTGAAACCAGATTACGTCAATTAACGCAATAGTGCTATTGATGTCTTTATCGCCGCCTATATCAGGAAATTTTGACAGGCTTATGAATGAAAAGTTTTTTCCTTTATGGCACCTTGATCTATCGTTTGACGCGCTAATTACGTCATACCCCAAGGAATGACCAATTTTTAAAAGATGATACTGCATCTCCGTATGCAGGTTTTTTTCACCTTCTTCAGTTGCAACTTCCTTATGGCGTTTTTTTAACAGCCTCTCTATTTTTTCTTTCTCTTTTTCAGAGAGTGCGCCTTCATCGCCAACCATTATTTTTTTAACGCCGATATCAAATAAGAACCCTGAAAAGGCACCAAGGTCTTTAGAAAAAGTAGTTCTATAACAATTATTTTTCTCTAAAATAACCTCCCGCATACGCAGATATTCACTCCATGAGCCAAGTTTCACTTTATCTTTGAATAAGTAATTAAACCCGTTAACAATAGCAGTGTTGAATGGCGGGATGATTTCGGGGTGAAGAAAATACAGGATATTGGCAACTGCCGGGCCAAGCCCCTTTATATTTCGCCGGTCCAGATGGATAATCTCCTTTATTATCTGTTCTTCCCTTGTGGCGTTATAACAATTTTCAAGGAACTGCCCGAATGCCGTTTTATTTTCTTCATTTTCATAAATATCAGGAATTCGAAGTTTCGGTTTCCAGTAAAAGGCATGTGACGCGCCAATGAATACTTGTTTTTGTTCTGTAATGCAGTTCAGAACAAATTCCAAAGATGAATTTTTGTAATCATTTCCAAACTTCTGAGCCTTAATATCTTCTATTACTCTTAAAACACCTCGCCGTATTGAACGAAAGGCTTTTAAACGCTCGTCGTTATTAATGAACCAGGTATTAAAAACCGACTCTTTGTCTGACTTGTACTTGTCAAACAATCCTTGTAATTCTACATTCATTCCATATCCCGAATTTTACCTGTTTACCGTAACTTTGCTGATACTTTGCCATACGCCTTCTGGACGCTAAGCACACTCCGGTAGAACGCTAAAACCAGTGGGTTGCCTGCGTTTTTTTGCTCTGGAGGTTTGCGCCACCATTCACTCTTTTTAGCGGTGTTGCGTAACACGGGAGCTTCGTCTGGCATTGCCCGCATAAGTGTTACAGACTTTATGGAACCTGACGCAGGCGAAATACATGTTGCCTGAACAAAGTACCCGTGCGTAGTTTTTACTCTCTCAAGGCCAACGATAGCACCGGTTGAGCCGTTTGCCCCGGTAGCTTTCATCCATCGGATACTCCCCTTTTTCGCCCCACCCTCAAGGGCAACCAGGGTATCTCCACCACAAGCCACAGCTACATCGGCAGGGCTTGCCACCACAATGGCTGAGCCGTGGGCGAATGCGGGATAAGGGGTTAAAAGCAGGAATCCGTATAACAGAAAATATTTTCTTATCATGATATTTTACCTCGTCTGGCGAACCACAGTTCGTAAAGTGACAAAATGATTATTCCACCTATGGTGGAGATGAACACAAACCCGGATAGAGCTATACCCAGGTGAAAAACGGGATGAATAAAACGTGTAGCCAGCATAGAGACAAAGTCGCCGACTATAGATGACGCAAAGATCAAAAGAACACCAACCTTTATCGCGTCGTTGTATGGAAGTTGAAGAAGGAAAAAAGCCAGAACCCCGAAAATAAGCGCATAAGGTATAAGGTGAGCATGGATGACGTGCGCCAGTTTCTCAAGAGTAACGGGCGGATCATCTAAAAGTGCCAATGGATCCGCTTGCGCTTCCGCCGTAGGAGCCGAATACCGTTTTTCTATATCTCCGGGGCTCGCGCCAACCGTAAGCATAACGTTAGCCGCACCGGCGAGGGCGCCAAGCCCCAGCAGACACAGGAATATTGTTGCCGCTATTTTTCGTTCCAGCACCCAACTATTCATGCTATTTCTCCTTCTTTATAAAAACGGGGTTGAGTCAATTTCAACCTCACGGTTTCGCGCAATTCATCTTCTAACAACAAAAAAACATCAACGGCGATAGGGTCGAATTGAGTCCCGGCACCAGCGATTATTTCAGACTTTGCTTGTTTAAATGATCCGGCACGGCGATAGGGCCGGTCGGAAGTAATAGCATCGAGTGTGTCTACGATTGCGAAAAAACGGGCACCCAGAGGAATATCCTCCCGTGACAGTTTCTGCGGATAACCCGTGCCGTCATATCGTTCGTGATGAGAAAACACGATATCGCTGGCATCGGTCATGAAAGGAACGTCGACCAGTATTTTTTTCCCCATCTCCGGGTGCATCCGCATTAACGCCCACTCGTCATCGGGAAGGCGCCCTTCTTTAAGCAGAATGGCATCCGGGATACCTATCTTGCCGACATCGTGAAGAAGCGCTCCCCAATAGACCTGGCGGAGCCACTCTTCATCGGTTGAAAAATGGCGAGCCATAAGAAGCGTATGGCAGGCAACCCTTTTACTGTGCATACCGGTATTCCGCTCTCGTATATCAAGCGCCGCCGACAACGCCTCCGTTAAGGCAAGATGCGAAGTGTTTAGTGAATCACGGATTTTATTAAGTTCCATCTCCCGCAACGCACATTCCTCAGAACACCATGCTCTGCCATCGAAGATGTAGGAGATGACGATAACCATGCCGCACCCGGCACACTGAAGGCCATCGCTTGGCGCGATCTTATTCATTACCCTCACCTCCTTATCTTCCTGGCACTTATTGTGGATATTTAACGCCGCCGAAATGTTTTTTTCCATCGGATGTTTTAAATAGAACCATCAGCTGATGTTCGCCTTCATGTCCCAAGTCGTAACCGTTTGAAAGCCAGTCGCCCATTTTCATTAACGGTTTAGTCTCTTCCGAGCCGTCAGGATGAATCACCTTGGAATTGACTACAAGACCGGAAATAACGGCTCCGCCCTGCTCTATCTTAACCATCAGGTTGTGAGAGCCGCCATGTTGCATACCATCGGAGGCTTTCATCACATGGAAAGAAACATCGTATCCGTCGATAGCCTTGGTTGTCATAAAGCTCGACCCGCTCCCCATGGAGTTATGGCCATTGCCGCCCATGGAACCGCCCATTTTGTGTCCCGATCCACCCATATCATGGGAGCCTTTCATGTCGTCATGAGGCGCCGCCAATGCGGGCCAGGTTAAACAAAGAACGGCAATGGTGAGTAAATAATATTTTTTCAACGTTTGGTCTCCTTTAATCAGTTTCTACCTGGGGCGTCTCTTTGAGAGCCCGTTTATTAAAATGAGCTTTTTCCCTCCATATCAGGGTATATCCGGAAATCACCGGCAGTACGAGGAGGCAGAGGACGGTAGTTGTTACCATCCCTCCCACCATCGGGGCGGCAATCCTTTGCATTACTCCAGAGCCGGTTCCGGTTCCCCACATAATTGGAAGAAGCCCTGCGATGATGGCTGTCGCGGTCATAACAATTGGGCGAACACGTAGCACCGTTCCCTTGTGAACTGCGGCAAAAATTTCAGCGGTGGTTAAAGGAAGGTCGGTTGCATTCCGTTTATCCTCTACCGCATGATCGATAAAGGTTAAAACCAGCACCCCTATCTCAGCCGCGACCCCGGCCAAAGCGATAAACCCGACACCAACCGCCACCGACATATTAAAATCGAGTAGCCAGATCAGCCAGAAACCACCAACCAGGGCAAACGGAATCGAAAACATAACCACCAACGGCTCGGTCATGTTCCTGAAGTTAAAATAGAGGAGCAGGAAGATGAGCAATAACGTCGCCGGCACAACGATACGTAATCGTTCAGCCGCCCGTTCCATATATTCAAACTGTCCCGACCACTCGACACTGTATCCTGCAGGGATATTAACTTGTTCAGCCAATACCTTTTTGGCCCGTTCCACATAGCCGCCGATATCGGAAGTTGTGATATCAACATAGATCCAGGCGTTGGGACGAGCATTTTCTGTCTTGATTGAAGGAGGCCCGCGCCTAAGCTTAAGGTCGGCCACCAACGACATGGGTATCTGGCTTCCGGTAGGGGTTGGCACCAAAACCCTTCTGAGGTTTTGCAGGTTATCGCGTAGCTCACGCGGATAGCGCAGATTAACAGGATAACGCTCCAGCCCTTCCACCGTTTCTGTAATATTCATGCCACCAATAGCGGTAGAAATGACGTCTTGAACATCTCCCACGGTTAGCCCGTAGCGGGCGGCTTCGCGCCGATTTATATCAAAATCAAGATAGTAACCACCCGCCGCCTTGTCGCCAAAGGCAGACAAGGTGTCAGGCATGGTTTTCATCGCCCGTTCGATGTCACCGGCCACCTTTTCAAGAACATTAAGATCGGGGCCGGAAACCTTGATTCCAATCGGGGTTTTGATGCCGGTGGAAAGCATGTCGATACGCGTTTTGATCGGCATTGTCCATGCGTTGGCAACACCGGGGAAACGGATAGCGGCGTCCATCTCATCCATTAGTTCCTTTGTGGTTTTAGACGGATCAGGCCACTCATCTTTAGGCCTGAGGCGGATGGTGGTCTCGATCATGGCCAGTGGCGCAGGATCGGTAGCCGTTTCGGCTCTACCTACTTTGCCAAAGACATGGTGGACTTCCGGGAACGTCTCTATTATCCGGTCTGTCTGTTGTAGCAGTTCCTTTGCCTTGGTGATAGAAATGCCCGGATAGGTGGTCGGCATATAAAGGATGTCACCCTCGTCGAGCGGTGGCATGAATTCCGAACCGATTTTACCAAGCGGGTAGATACCGCTAAAAAGAACAAGCAGGGCGGTGACGATGGTCAGCTTGCGCCAATTGATTGCTAGTTGCAGTAACGGGGAATGTATCAAGTGCAGGATTCGATTTACAGGGTTCTTCGCTTCGGCTGGAATCTTGCCCCGAATAAAATAACCCATGAATACTGGCACAAGCGTAACCGCCAGAATAGCCGCCGACGCCATGGAAAAGGTTTTAGTGAAAGCCAGCGGAGAAAAAAGCCTTCCCTCCTGGGCCTGCAATGTAAACACCGGGAGGAAGGAAACGGTAATAATCAGCAAGCTAAAGAAGAGGGCCGGCCCCACCTCCTTCGACGCATCGCTAACCGCCTGCCATCGCTCGTTTGTGTTAAGAGCGCGCCCAAGCCGGGCCTCCATTTCTTCTAGATGTTTGTGGGCGTTTTCTATCATCACGATGGCACCGTCTACCATTGCCCCGATGGCGATAGCAATACCACCCAAAGACATAATGTTGGCGTTGATCCCTTGCCAATGCATGACGATGAAAGCCATCAGGATGCCGAGCGGCAATGATAGAATCGCCACCAGAGCCGATCTCGCGTGGAGAAGAAAAACGAGGCAAATAATGGAAACGACAATCGACTCCTCGATCAGCTTTTCCTTAAGGTTGTCTACAGCCCGTTCTATCAGGTCGCCCCGGTCATAGACCGGCACAATCTCAACACCTGCTGGCAAGCCGCCTTTTAACTCTTCCAGTTTTTCGCGCACCCCCTCGATGGTAGACATGGCGTTTTCACCGAACCGCATAATCACAATGCCGCCGGCCACCTCCCCTTCTCCGTTCAGGTCGGTAACACCACGCCGCAACTCCGGGCCAAGCTGAATATTTGCGACGCTTTTCAGATATATAGGTGTTCCGTTAGCATCAACTCCGATTGGAACTATTTTCAGGTCTTCGACAGACCGGATATATCCTAAGCCGCGAACCATATATTCAGTCTCACCCATTTCGACCAGGCGCCCGCCAACATCGTTGTTTGAGCGTCGTATCGCCTTCTTTACATGAGCGAGGGAAATGCCATAGGCGGAAAGAGCGTCAGGATCGACCTCCACTTGGTATTGCTTTACAAAACCGCCGATACTCGCGACTTCCGAGACCCCGGATACAGTTTGAAGAGGGTAACGAAGATACCAGTCCTGCAAGGAACGAAGTTGTGCTAAGTCGAGGTTTCCGGTTTTGTCGACCAATGCGTATTCATAGATCCAGCCAACTCCTGTGGCATCCGGGCCCAAAGTGGGGGTGACCCCTGAGGGTAGGCGCCCTGCGACGTAATTCAGATATTCAAGAACCCGGCTCCGAGCCCAGTACATATCTGTACCGTCTTCAAAAATAATGTACACGAAGGAGTAGCCGAAAAAGGAGTAACCCCTCACCACCGTAGTGCCAGGCACCGCCAGCATGGCGGTAGTTAGCGGGTAGGTAACCTGATCTTCCACCACTTGGGGAGCCTGCCCCGGAAACTCAGTAAAAACGATTACCTGAACGTCTGAGAGATCGGGAATAGCGTCAAGCGGTGTTCTTTGAAGCGCCAGAAGCCCCGCGACAAAGGTGATGAGCGTGGCGATGAGCACCAAGCCCCTGTTTCTGATCGAGCCTTCAATAATTGCCGCAATCATTTCCCATGCTCCATCTTCATGTCGTCCATTTTCATGCCACCCATATCCATGTCAGGATCGGGAGCAGATTTTTTCTCTTTCGATATCTCCATCATCTTTGCCGTTGCCTCGTTAAGCTTTGACTCGGAATCGATAAGGAACTGGGCGCTTGTAACCACCCGCTCCCCGGCGGAGACACCTTCTAACACCTGAACGTAACCTCCTGTGGCAACACCCAGTTTCACTTCACGCGGTTCAAACCGTCCCTCCCCTTTTACGATAAAGATCTGGTCTTTGGCACCTGTTCTCACAATGGCCTCATCCGGAATAACGATGGCGTTGACCTGACGGCTCGTTTTGAGGGTAACGTTTGCGAACATCTCAGGTTTAAGGGTCAGGTCGGGGTTGTTGAATTCAAGGCGTACCTTGTTGGTTCTCGTCTTCGGGTCGAGGTATGGGTATATGTAGGTTATTTTTCCTATGAAAGTTCGCCCTGGAATGCCCGCAACTGTCATTTCGGTGGCGTCACCTGTCTGCACCCATGACATTTCGTCTTCATAGATATCGACATAGGCCCATATCCTGGTTAAGTCGGCAATCATGTAAAGTTCCGTTTTGGGCGTAACATACTGCCCCTCCCTGACTCCGATAGAAATAACCACTCCTTTGAACGGAGAATGGACATGCAGATTTTTAACAATTTTACGATCCCGTTTGAGCGCTTCTAGCTGATGTTCCGGCACGTCAAACAGTTCAAGCCGCTCCAGTGCGGCGGCGGCCAGCCGCTCGGCCCCCTTACGAATATCTTCACTGGAACTTTCCTTGAGCGTTTCGACACCATCAAGCGCCAAAAGATATTCTTCCTCGGAGGAAACCAACTGAGGCGAGTAAAGGGAAAATAGCATCGTGTCGCGCCCTACCTGGGCACCGGTAACGTCTACAAAGAGCTTTTCAATCCAGCCCTCTACCTTTGGATGAAGCCTGGTAATCCGCCTTTCATCGTAATCGAGACGTCCGAGCGTCCGGATGTTGTGCGTTAATACTTTTTTAACAGCCAAGGCTGAGCGAACACCGATGTTCTGGGCAACCACAGGGTCGATTATCACCGTTCCGGCAGGGGAATCGTCACCTGCGCCCCCCCCTTCGTAAACCGGGATATAGTCCATGCCCATATCGTCTTTAGCGGGCACGGGGCTTGTAATAGCGGGGTTCATCGGGTTGCGATAAAAAAGAACTTTTTTCTCTTTCGGTTTTTCCTTGGCATAAACCGGGATATAGTCCATCCCCATATTGTCTTTAGCGGGCACGGGGCTTGTGATAGCGGGGTTCATCGGGTTGCGGTAGAAAAGCGGTTTTTGTTCCGCGTTATCCGCTACACCGGGCTTCGAATAATAAGAGCCGTTTCCTCCCAGAAACAAACCAACGCCGGCGCCAACCAGAAGAGCAAAAAAGACGGCGATGATAAGCTGTTTATTCATAAACATTCTCCTGTCCTACGGTCGCCTTGAGAGCGGCCAGCGCCTGATTGGCCGACGCTATAGTTTTCCAATAGTCTGTTTCATACTTGTAAAGGGTAATCTGGGCTCTAACCAGGTTAAGGAAATCGACCTTGTTCACCTGGTAGCCTGCCCGCATGGATTCAACAGTTTGCTCAGCTTGCGGAATAATTCCGGTTCTAAACAACTCAGCCTGGGCGCGTGCCTTCCGATATTCAGAACTTATCCGGACAACCGCCGCCAAAACCCTGTTTTTGGCCTCGTCATACTCGCGATCAGCCGCCATCAATTCGCTTGAGCGTTGTGCGATGGCCCGCGCTTGTTTTACGTCACCGTAAAGAGGAATCGTTATACTAAGCTTTATAGAAGCCATATCGGCACGAGAATCTCCGGTTTGCGGATTGTCATCCCGCCGTCCATAAAGGGCCCCCAACTTAAAGTCTGGCATGTAACCTTTTTCAGAGTGCCGCAGTCGGGCTTTGGCCGCCCGGCTTTGCGAAGCCCGTGCAGAGAGCAGGGGCCGCGATTGCAATGCATATGCCTGCAGTTCTTTATCATCGAGCATAAAAGGCAAGGTTTCGTTAACTTCTGGCGGCAAAATAATTGCCGTGGAAGCTGGCTGATCCATCAAGGCGTTAAGACGTGCCACCATCTGCTCCCGCATCGACACAAGCCTGATTTCCCTGTCCAACAGTTTGGATAACTCAAGTTGGGCCAGCAGAACGTCTTGTTGCAACCCGTTGCCGAGCATATACTTCATCTCGGCTATCTTGACAAACTGGCGTAGCAGATCCTGGTTGCGACGGACGATTTCTACTGCGCGATCAAAAAAAAGGATGTTCCACCAAACGATCCGCACCTGCCTTACAACATTATTTTCGTAGTCGATCTGCTCGCTCCTCATTCCACGAGCAATATGCGACGCAGATTCCTCGAGAAGCGCAAGTTTCCCAGGGTATGGAAACGCCTGTGCGACACCAACCTGGAATTGAGTCATATTCTCCTGAGAGGTTGAAAATGTGTCTGTTGGCAGATTCATAGCGTTAAGCATCAGAACAGGATCGGGAAGAGCCCCTGCCTGCGAGGGAACTTCTTCGAAGGCGTCCGCCAATGCGCGTTTAGCCGCAAGCCCGGGGTTGGCCTCGCGGGCGATCTTGACCGCAGTCTCCAAAGAGAGAAACTGACCGGCCATGGCCATTGGGGAAACTATTAAAGTGAGCACTGTTGCAAGAAAGGCGCTCATTATGATGTGCAATCCGGGTTCCTCCAATCAAGGTATTAGTCGGTTTGTAATTTTGCGATATTTTTGCAAATCACGCAGTTTACGGTTTCTAAGTATGTAAACAGCTTATGAAACCAAAAAGTTCCATGGGAAACAAAAAAAATGGTTTCTTGCAAAAAAGGGGGAATTTACGCTAAAAAACTATGCGTAAGACAAGAAAAAGGTAGTCGTAACGGTATGGCAGAGGCAAGAATATACCTTTATAGACACGTGTGGGCCAGCCCGATTCCCCCGATATGGCAAATATTGCCTTTTTTGAAGGAATCAGGCCCCGACACCAAACCGTATTCAAGGTTAACTAAACGGCAGTTTCTCCATGCTCTCCGGTTTCTATCCGAACGGCAGTTTCCAGATTTGTGACATAGATTCTTCCATCTCCGCGTAACCCGGTATGGGCCGCTTTCGCTATTACGGAAATAATCTCTTCTACCATCTCGTCCAGGCAGGCGATCTCAATTTTTACATGTGGAACGTAGTCCACAAGATCGCCCACAGCGCGATGCCCTTCGCTTGAGTCATCGCACCGCCCAAAACCGCGCACGTCTACGGCACTCATTCCTGTAAGACCTTCAACTTTACGAAGAGCCGCAGTCACCGCAGATAGTTTGTGCGGCTTGATATATGCCTTTATCTCTTTCACTTTTTTTCCTCCTTCTGTCAACTTGATACAGTTTCATCATTAGGATCGATGGCGAACCATTTATAAATTGCGGGAATTACCAACAAAGTAAGTATGGTTGAAGTTATCAGTCCACCGATAACCACAGTCGCCAGGGGCCGTTGCACTTCACTGCCAATGCCATGTGAAAACAGGAGCGGGATCATCCCAAGGCCTGCCGCCAACGCAGTCATCAACACAGGCCGCAACCTTAAGGTGGCTCCCAGAATAGACGCTTCGTCAACCGATATCCCGTCACGCACAAGCTGGTTGAGATAAGTAACCAGCACTATGCCGTTTAAAAGCGCTATACCAAAAAGGGCAATAAAACCAACGGAAGAGGGAACAGACAGATTCTGCCCGGAAAGCCACAAAGCCACGATACCTCCAACCAGAGCCAGCGGGATATTGAGAATAATTAACAATGCATTCTTAAGCGATTGGAAACTGAAGAATAGCAAGATAAAGATAATCGCCAGCGTTATGGGAACAACAACGGACAAACGCTTGTTCGCTTCCTGCTGAAGACGGAATTGCCCGCCCCAGGTTACGAGATAACCCGACGGCAATGATATCTGCGCATCTATGGCCTTTTTGGCCTCCTCAACAAAGGAGCCGATATCCCTGTCGGAAACGTTTAGCTGGACAGTGATAAAACGCTGATTATTTTCCCTCGTAATTTGACGCGGGCCGATAATCTCTTCGATATGCGCCAAGTCGCTTAACGGCACTTTAACACCGTTAGGCACCTGGATAAGTATGTTCGATATAGCTTCGGCGCTGTTCCTGCTCTCAGGCGAATAACGCACAAGGATATCGAACCGTTTAATGCCCTCGAATATCTGGC
>JAJRTC010000059.1 GCA_024278445.1 Nitrospirota bacterium | reverse complement strand
CTACCTTGGGGCCTACAACCTCTGGACTAAATGGCTTTAGCGCCTGGTTCCATCTGCCCAACGTATTACGGGAAATAGACGGATCCAGATTGCGGGCAATTACGCCGTCTACCAAAACCGATGCAACGGAAAGAGCTACAAGCCCAAGCCTGCCGGGTGGTACAGGAATCCATTTATCACACACCGCCGCCGTAGACGACAAGCGGGAGCCCAAATAGACCATACGTCCGCGCTTTGAAGGACGCCCTCTTCTGCTTTCGCCAAAGGCGCGTGCGAAGAAAACGGGGCTTCTGTCGGCTTCAAAAAGGTCACCACCGAATATTAGCGAAAAATCTGTGTTTTCAAAGTCAGGATAAGGCGTTGCGGGCACGTCACTTATGCCTTCCAAGGCTTTAAAGTGAGATTCGCGGCCAGGGTCGTGATCGGAGGCCATGGTAACCCCGCCGGAAGCTTCGAGTACAGCTCTTGCCACACCGGCAGTAAGGTCGTTTACGCCATTATTTATAAAGGCCGCCTGGCCCTTCGCTTCTTTTATTTTGGAAGCCAGGGCTTCCATCGCGATATCCCAACCGACTGTCTCAAGCTTTGCGGAGCCTTTAAGGCCTCTGCGTAGCATAGGTTGGTGCAAACGCTCAGGGTGATAAACCCGCTGAACGGCGGCTTGCGCTTTTACGCAGGTTTTACCGCCACTTATCGGGTGATTCGGGTTTCCTTCAATTTTCTTGGCACGGCCATTTACCGTGCGGACTACGACTCCGCACCCAGCCAGACACTCGCCACAGGTCGTGGCGTACCATGAACCCGCAACAGGGTTTATTCCGTCATCGGGCGGGATTACATATGGAATAACCTTCTGGGTGACCTGGCCACAAGCACCGACAATGCCGGTTGTAGCGGAGAGGGCTCCAAGTTTTAAAAACGAACGTCTATCCATTTCTATGCTTCCCTATGATTCTATGTATGGCATGTCCAACAATCGGTTGGCGCACCTTTTTTCTGATGGCAACCTACGCAAAAGCCCATTTTGTGATCTACGGTGCGCCCCAGAACTTCCATTGTTTCCACCGGGCCGTGACACGTTTGACAGCGGATATCCTTCTTGATATGCCGTTTATGGTTGAACCACACATGGTCAGGCAGGTCGTATACCCTGTTCCACTCTATCGGCTCGCCCTTGTCGAAATATTGAGCTACCTTTTCTATCTTGGGAGAATCGACCGCGACAAACTCGTGGCAATTCATACATTTTCTAACGGATGGAATGCCTGCCGATTCGCTTCGTCTTGCGTTGGAATGGCAATACTGGCACTCGATTTTATTGTCACCGGCGTGAAGCTTGTGCGAAAACGCTATGGGCTGAACCGGTTGATGGGCGGTTAGTGTTATTGGCCCAAAGTAAAAGATATAGAAAAACACCGAAAATCCAGCGCCGCCACTCACAAGGGCACCCATTATCATCATGGCCGTTGGCGATAAAGCGCCCGACAATCTTCTGGTTAATCTCAAAGCTTGTTCGTTCCCCTTCTATGAATCAACCACGAGAGCAAATTTACGTTTTTCGAGACTACCAAACAAGTAGGTTGAATTACAATAAAAATTAAATATTCAAACCACTTTTTCGTGAAAGCTTCTCAGACGTTGATTGAAAAGCCACATCCCCGAAATCAGATTAAAAACCAACTACCCCGTATCTGAATTGGGGAAGGCAAGCAAGTCGCATGCCTTTTTAATGAAAAATGCTTTTTTAGACTAAAAAGAACCGTATCTCCGCGACATTCTCATCTTGTCGCTCTACCATGCCTCGCCTAACAGGCTCAAGCTTATGTCAAAACAACTAACTGTTTGTTAACAAATTGTCGCTTGAAATTAACAAAGTACTGCAGGTTTTAACGAAACGTTCAGCTGATTGCGCAATCATAACAAGGTGAGCAAGCTTCATTAGCAGGTTGCTGAAAAAGTCGTTCAAACTGTCATTCTGAGGAGCCGCAGGTAACGAAGAATCTCATAACACTATTAATATCAACGGTTGAGATTCTTCGCGGAGCCTGTCCTGAGTGAACAAAGTGAATCGAACGGGCTCAGAATGACAACTGAAAATAGTTTTTCAGCACCCTGTTAGATACAATCCATTACAAACAAAGATATTTGGCCACATATATTATAATTTTGTTATACCTATTTGCCGCAAAGTCGGTATAATATTACTAGGTGTCGGCAGGGTCTTAGCGTTTGCAAACTTTTTAAAAGCCACAATCGCACGCTCGGCCATAAAGCAAATTTTAGTAGTAGCAAAAGAGCTTATCTCAAAATGCCAAAGATTCTTGTGGTGGAGAATGACCCTAAGTCGGTCAAGGAACTAAGCCAAAACCTTGGCAGATTCCTGGAAATTGACGATGGCTGGACGGTTATGGAAGTTTCAAGCGGAAAAGACGCGCTACAAACTCTCTACAGCAAAAGCATTCAGCTTGTAATAAGCCCTACGCACACAGAAGACATGCCGCATGGCGGTCTTTTTTCAGAAATGTCTAACGATGAGGCTTTAAGCGACATACCAGTTATAGCCCTCTCAAAAAACAGGGAAGAGGAGCAAGAGGCCCTCAGCAAAGGGGCCGTAGACTTTTTTACAACTCCTATAAGCGACTATAGCGCGATAGCCGCAAAAGCACAGACCCATGCAATGCGTAGCATGCAAACAATAAACTTGAAAAGAGCGGCGGAAATGGTGGCGCTTTTAAAAGACATGGACAATATACAAAGCGTAATGTCGGAGAGTCTTGTGGATTTCTGCCATCAGGTTCAGGCTTCGATGTCTGTCGTCATGACTTTGTCTCCTGAAAAAAGCTGGAATTTGTATCTTTCGCACAACGTGCCATCAAGCGTCACACCGTTTATTGAAAAATTCAAGGAATCACCACCTGAAACACTTAAGCTCGTAGTGCGTCTTAAAAAAGGTATTTGTATCAAGGAAGCGCAAGACGACGTAATAACCTCCGATAGCATGGATCCTGTCGTAACCAGGCTTGGGGCAAAGTCGCTTTTGGTTCTTCCCTTGGTGTCGGGAGAAACGGTGATCGGCGCACTTGTTTTCTTTTTTACAACCGAACGTTTTTTTGCAAGCAACGCGATAGACGCCATGACAAAAACCATCCCCGGAATAGTTTATGCGCTCAAAAGTGCTGAAAAAATAGAAAACATCCGCGAGAGCCTTATTGGTATCTGGAAAAAAGGGGCAGAAGGGTTGCGGCAACTATCGGTATTTCCAACAGAGAAATGCGAAGGGTGTACCGAACCTTGCGCTACCTGTTCTTTCCTTACCCATGAAGGGTTTATGAATATAGAAGGGGTGGTTGTTTTTATAAAAAAGCTGATGGATTGCGTTATTGAACTTTCTTCAAACGTGGACAACTACAACAGACGGCTTGAAAAGCAGGTAAAAAGGCGTACCTGCCAACTTATCGCGGAAATAGAAGAGCGCAAAAAATTTGAGCAGGAACTCAAAAACGTCGGTGCGGAACTTGAGAAGCGGGTAGAGGAACGTACGGCGGAACTGGTAACGGCAAACGAGATCATGGAGTTAGACCTTATAGAGATAAAAAGAGCCGAAGCCGCCTTGAGAAAAAGTGAAAATAAATACAGAACCCTCATAGACACGATCCCGCATGGGGTGCGCGAACAGAATACAGACGGAACCATAACATTTGTCAACCCGGCATATTGCGACATGCTGGGACTGCCTGAGAACGCGATACTTGGGAAAAATATCGACGAGTTCATCAGCTCTCACGATGAACGGGAGAGTGTGCGCAAATATCTTCAAAGGGTTCTTCGTGACGAGTCGTCGCCTTCTACCTATGCCGTCCAGAGTGCGACTCAAAGCGGCTCCGTCATATATACGCAGGTCGACTGGGATTACAGGCGCAACGGAGAGGGTGAGGTTACAGGTTTCATCTCCGTCATTACCGATATAACCGAGCGAAAAGTGGCAGAAGAAGCCGTAAGAGAGGCCAATAACATACTCGAAGCGCGTGTTAACGCCAGAACTCATGAACTGTCGCAGGCCAACGAATTGCTGAAAAGCCAGATTACAGAGCGCGAACGTATAGAAGAGG
>JAJRTC010000058.1 GCA_024278445.1 Nitrospirota bacterium | reverse complement strand
AAGGACAGATGGTTTAGCTGTTTCATACGGAACGCTTAATAAAACTTCGCTAAGAGCGGCAACGTCATGCCCGTCAACCTCTTTGCCGGCAAAGCCAAACGCACGCCACTTATCCATAAATGGTTCCAAGTCCATAACCTCCCGTGTCGGCCCGTAAGACTGGTGCTTGTTATAGTCAACCAGAACAGTGAGGTTATCAAGCTTGTGCTTGCTTGCGCACATCGCCCCTTCCCATACCGACCCTTCATCGCATTCACCATCGCCGACCAGCACAAAAACCTTGTGACGGGACTTTTCATATCTTGCGTTTATAGCCATACCAACGCCAATAGACAGGCCATGCCCCAAGCTTCCGGTTGAAACTTCAACCCCAGGTATAACAGGCTCCGGGTGCCCTCCAAGAAATGAATCGTATGCACAAAAAGTTTCAAGCTCGCTTTTTGGAAAAAAACCTTTATCTGCCAATATCGTGTAAAGAGCAAGGCACCCATGACCTTTGCTGAAAATAAACCTGTCCCGGTGAGAAGCTTTGGGGTTGGAAGAGTCATAATGGAGAACGTCGTCGTACAATGCACGCAATATCTCCACCACAGAAAAAGCCGCGCCAAGATGACCGCGCCCTGCGGCTGTCATAATCTTGATTATCTCTTTTCTTAAGTTGCGAGATCGCTTATCCATGACGTCAATTCCTGATGATAGACAGTTCTACGGGATGGTATCCATTTAATGCCATCGTTACCATTTCCATTGCCTTATTAAGTTGAGCGTTGCGCTGTCCCTCTACGTTTTCGATATCGACAGCGAAAGTTCGCCTGAGCATATTTGCCGGAATAAACTCGTTGAGCGTTATGAGAGCCCATTGCAGGGCTGAAAGCGGATACATTACCTGTAACCTTTGTGCGAGTTTATCAGGGTTCGGAAAAGATGACATTATCTTTTCCACAAAACGGGTTTTATGTTTTACGTTCAAGCTCATGCCAGGATGTAACAGAAAGTCGGATATCATTTTAGCCGGGTCATCCCAACCGAAATATTCAAAATCAAGATAGGTTATCCCACCATCCGCCGTTCGTAATGCATTATGAAACCCGACATCGGACGGACTTAGCGTAAGTTCGGAATTGTTAACAGCAAGGTCATATGCAATGCCTGATGATTTGCATGTTTGTTTGACCCACTCTATTGTTTTGGCAGATGCGGGAGAAAACAGAGTGGAGAGGAAATCTTCCAATAGGGTTGGGTCTTCTAAATGTTTTGTGCAGTCTACAAGGCTGTCATACCGCTTCTTGATGTTAACAACAGCATCAACAGGCGCGAATGCGGCCGCCGAAGCACGCGGCAAATTTAATGCTTCAGGCAGAACGGAGATTTTCTGGAGCTTGCCAAGAAACGCTACTACATGGTCTATATCGCTATTGTTAATGGAAGATTGGTCTAATGGGTTGCCAGCTATATATTCATATATGGCTATATTACTTGCCGGATCATAAGCAATGGGTTCTGGCATTTCATTAACATCGTGACTTTTTAGAAATTTGAAAGCGTTAAATTCTATTTCCCCACGGCTTAAACCTTCTCTTGTCGGTTGCAGATACTGTTTGCCAGCGTATATATCGCCATTAGAACAAAAGATCTTATATACACGGTTATTTCCTCCGCCATGAATTCTTTTAAGTCGCATAACATCTTTTGTAAGCAACTTGCAAAAGGCTGTTTTCAATTTATGATCGTCATCGGCCACTCCGGCAAAACTTAAGCTGTCTAATAAAAAGGCGTCAATCTCGCTCCAATTAGAAAAGCTTGTTACATCAGGCACAGGAGACTGGTCTGCATTACCAAACAATATTTTAACGACTGATGCAGGGAACGATTTTCCCTCAAAGGTTTCGATCAAATCATCAATGAAATGGGTTATTCCGAGTTTTTTGATCCTCTCAATTTTTGCCGTCCTGCTGTTTTCAAAAAAGACCTGCTCACGGGTTACACCAAGCCCATTCTCCTGGTCAAAAAATCTGTGGGAGTCCATCCACCTTAAGGCCGCTTTACGCAGGTCAACTCCATTTGGGTCGGCAGTTGCGTATTGGCTCTTATGGCTAACTATATAAAATGGAATTTTATATTTTTTGAGGTTTTTCAAAAAAATATCTGCACCACTCATCATAATGGCTTCGCCCATCCGTTCACCATAAGCGATGGCCTGAGTTTGCCGCCACTTTGATTCGCCATCATGCATGTCGCGGATAAGATTTCTTATTTCACGTTTTGTTAAGGATTCCGCATAGCGTGGGATGAGGTTGCTATCCACTGCTATATCGCTCATAAGCTTGGTGTAGCCAACAATCGTGTTGTCAAAATCTATTCCGATAATCATTTTGCGTCTTTATATGAAATTAGCATGAGGGGGCGGGTCTTTCAGGCTCCATAAATAATCGTTAACCGCATCCATGCGGCAGTTAAGCCTGCAGTTTGACGCATCAAATTTCTGACGCACAAAATTCATGGATTCAGAACGCAGTTTTCCTTCCCATATTTCTTTAAATGAATTTTCATTAATGTTCCCATAATAAAAACGGTCATCCCCTAAAAATACACTACACCCCCACACTCTTCCTTTAGCGTCTATGTATGACCAGAAGGGGAGGGCTAAACAACGATTGTAACCCTTGCTTTTACGTTCTGCTTTAGAGATGGCGCTACTTCGTAATATTACGGAAAAAGTTTTTGTATTATACGATTTGAGTTCTTTTTTAAGGCTGTCTATTTCTCCATAAGAAACATCCTCATATTTTTTTGTAACGCTTTGAGGGTGTTGTGAATATGGTTTTATTACAAGATAATCCATTCCGATATCGCGTGCTATTTCGGCTAGCTTTGGAGCTTCTTTTATATTTTCCGGCAACAGGATCATTTGCATTCCAAGAGCGCATGAGTGAGCACCAGCTTCTTTTATTTTTCTGGCCTCCTTCATGTTGTTGATGACTCGTTCGAAGTCACCCTCTTTTGCTTTATGAATAGATTTATAAGTTTTGGCCGTTCCGGCGTTTATGCTGACTTTTATCCATTCAAGAGATCCCAAGCAGACCTCGGCAAAAATTTTGTTAAGTAAAACGGCGTTGGTAGTAATTGCTACGTCAATTCCGGCTTGTTTCGTATGTAGCACTATATCTGCCAGGTCTTTGTGCAATAAAGGCTCACCTTCACCTGCGTACATGACACTTTTAAGACCTAACGACCCAAGCTCGATAAGGCGTTTTTTTAATAACCGAGCGTCAAGGCTTGTTGCCTCGTACCCCATAAAATCAAGCCCGCAAAATTCGCACCGGTGGTTGCATGCGCCGGTTGGGCTCATTTCCATGTAAACGGGGTAAATGTTTTTGCCTTCCAACCATTCGTTTACACGGTTGACGTGATAATGAAGTTTGTGCCCGTCAAGCTTGTACTTATCCATAAACCGCTTTGATTATCCTGTTAAGGCATGCCAGAGTTGTGGAATTGTGTTTTCATGGCGCCCCTGCAGATAAAAGCTCTCGCCGCCATCTGCCACCGTTCGAGCCAGCATAGTTTTCCATGGCCTGAAATAATATGCAGGATCGTCTTTAGGAGGTTCTGACCGGTGATCGCCATCAAGCGAAACCAAGTCGCATACGAGTGTGGAAAAACTGCAAATTTCGCGTTTCTGGTTGTGTGCAACGTTGCGGGCCATCGCAAGCGCCTTGAGGTAAACCTCCGGGCCCATGACGGAGCTACCAAAATTCATAACAACGCCACCTTCCAGGTTTTCAATTTCCTTTGCAAAGCGTAAAAAATCGGTATAACTGGTTTGGCCATAGGCCGCGCCGTTGCAGTTAGGATGTTCATGCACAATATCGTATCCTATGCCGACATGAACAGTGGCCGGTATTCCAAGGCGATATGCAGTCGCAAAAAGACTTGTTTCTTTATACGGAAAATCACCTTCGTTTATCGCTTTGCCAATGGCTTCTCCCAATCCAAGGTTTTGTTTTGCACCATCGTTAACAAAATCGTTTATTGAGCCCGTTTCCTTCCATAACCCAAACCTGCCTTCCGATATATATTTGGCCACACTTTCGGTTGTGGCACCAATTAATGAAAACTCGAAGTCATGAATTATACCGGCCCCGTTGGTTGCAAAAAGGGTAATCATCCCGCGTTCCATCATGTCTATTACATAACGCTGTACGCCGCTTCTGAAAAGATGGGCTCCGGCGATCATAATAACGGCGGCTTTTTTTTCTTTGGCGGATTTAATGCGCTGGACTATTTTTTTTAGCTTAGGCTCTTTGCACACATCATTTTTTAGTGCTTTTATTATTTTTATGTCCAGGTCATGCTCACGCTCGCCAAGAGGTGAAATGCTCAGGCGATTACGATCAAAAAGATCATTCCTGTTCATCGTAGATATCTATACTGGAAATCACCCGGGTTTTGGCATCGTCATGAGCCGTTATTGGCTGGTTGCTAACTAAGTCCATCCAGTAGTGAAGAATGGCGCTGTGGGATGTTTCAGCATGGCCGTATGTATCGGCTGGCACATATCCATTCAGGTCTCCCGTTTGTCTTAATGGATTATTTTCCTTCATTGCGGATAAAGTAACCGTGTGCATATCCAGTTGGCGCGCAATTTTTGTGGCTTCCAATACGTTCTCCGAGTTGCCGGAACTGGATATCGTCACAAGCATATCCCCTTTTTTACCTCGCCTTTTAATCGGTTCTGAATAGACATGTTCATAACCAAAGTCATTTGATATGGCTGTTAAAAGAGATAGGTCTGTAAAAACCTGCGTGTGGACATGAGCGTTTTTTGCAAGGTCGGCCGACATGTGGCTTGCCATAGACGCACTGGCTCCGTTACCCACCAAAAAACAGACCTGATGGTTTCCCCTGACTTTCAGAGTTATGTCGCGCCATGTGGTGAATGCGGCATTAGCGCTAATAAGTTTTCCTGACTTGTCTGTGAAAGTAAGTGACGAGAGCAGGCCAGATATTGTTTCCTGCTCCATGTCCCAGCTCCAATGTTTCATAGCGGTCATTCTTTTGTATATTTTTGCATTCTATTGCATGAGAGACGTTATGTGCCGAAACATGGAAGACGGGTCTATCGCCGTTTTGTTTCCCATGATAGCACAGGCTTCCGCTCCTGCTACGTTACCTACAAAGCCTATGATCTCCATCGGAGTTCCGTTTGCCGCAAGCGGCGCCGTTAGCGACAGGAACGCATCCCCGGCTCCAATCCTGTCTAACATCTTTATGGCGAAAGCTGGCACGTTATAAAAACCCTTATCTGCATGAAAGCAAAGAGCGCCAAGCTTACCCCTGGTTACTATAAGCTGGTTGCACGACAACTTTTTTGCCGTTGATTCTATAAGAACGCGCACATCAGAGTCCATATCGCGCATATCGAGCCTTATTTCAGATTCGGCGATAGATATAAAATCCGCACGAGGATATTTGGAAATGGTATTAAAACCCATGTTGCCAGCGTTTGTCTGTGTGTTGACGGCTAAAAATTTGGCCTTTTCACACAATAGAGATATCGCTCTTTCCGTGAGCATTCCATGTCCGTAATCCGCCACGATCACCACATCATAATCGGGTAAAATAGATTCCAGTTCTTCACATACCTGGTTTTCTTTATGGGAGGCCAGCCGGTCGCTGTCTATGACATAGACTTCAAACATTTTCGTGCCTAGATATTCTTCTACAAAGCGCCGTTTTATGATGGTGCGAGCCCCGTCGTTAACTATAAGATTTGCCAACACATTGTCGCTTAACTGTTTTTTGATAAAGTCAGCATGTGGTTCCACTCCGCCTATAAGGCTTGCAACGCTAACTTTATTACATACATTCGAGACATGATTGGCAATGGCGAGAATACCCCCGGCATATCTCTCCGTATGGTTATAGCGTACGGCCAGAACGGCTTCTTTATTGGCTTTGCCCATCTGGGAACAAAAAACATATTCATCCAATATGATCTCACCCACGGTAAGCACCTTTAATGGGCGGATAGCTTGAATATGTCCGATTATTTCATCCGCGCTATAGTTGGAGCGCAGGTTTTCAAGAAATGAGGTCGCCTCAGGAGTGAAAACGTCCATAAAGCGGTTTATTAAAGCCGATGCGCTGTATGTCTCCTCGTCTGTTAGCATAAGCCTGCCGCCTATTTGTTTTACGGCTTTTTCCTCTTCAGTTATGGCGTCTGTGTGGTCCCGTTTGCCATTGGTTTTTACCGTTCCCTTGATGTATAGATCGGGCTTTAAAAGTTCTATTATTTCAACTGCGGTCGGCCAGCGATTGACTGTCACATAATCTACGCATGAAAGGGCCGCCAAAGCTTCTGCCCTGAGTTTTTCCGGAAAAGCGGGCCTGTGCGGGCCCTTGTTGACGAAACGATCTGGAGTTATTGAAACAACCAGAACATCCCCCAGTTGCCTGGCCGCATCCAGATGCTTTATATGGCCTATATGAAGAAGGTCGAAAACGCCATGACAATGGACAATTTTATGGCCCTGGGAGCGATGGTTTTCCAGAATTTTCGGAAGACTATCCAAAGAGTGGATTTTTTCGCACATAGTTATTTTCTGATTAACGGGAAACGTTGAAGCCATATTTTATGCTTTGCTGGTTAATATGTTGATAATGTATGTTTTGCAAACATCCTCCCAGTTGTAACCATAATCAACCAGAGCTATCTTATAACATAACCCATGCCTGTTCTTTATCGGATTAAGCTCTTATTTTCTTTAGATAATAACATTCACGCCAATGAATTTTACAAGAGCGACTGTCCACCTTGTAAACCACTCTCAAAAATCAGGTTGTCCCTAAAACCTTATCGGCAAACTCAAAAGAGCTGGTAAACGCAGGTGAAATTGCATTTAATACATGGGTGGAATTTTTACCCCTCTCCACCACATAATCAAGTTCGAACTCTCCTTTACGAATATTCACAAGTTGCGGCCTGATACCTACCTTGTCTGAACGGAGTAGAGCATCTGCCGTAACAGATGGAACCAGGATCCTCGCGGCTTTTAGAAAGTTGCTCTTAGAGTAATTTGCCACTTCTCTATGAACAAGCTCCCGAAAATTATGTCTGTCGGATATGTAAAGTTTGGCCAAATTAAAGCCAGACCAGATCGCCTCCGCCAAATTAATGTCTTTAAAGGGAAAATAGTTTTCCCGACCAAAAGCAGGTATTGCAGTGGGGACAACATACACGCCACCGCCAATGGAAACAGAGAAATGAACACCTAAAAACGGGAACCTGATATCTGGAACCGGATAGATATTTCCTCTCACCATATTATTAAATTCCGGTTTAAGCTTAAAATAAATTCCTTTGAATGGAACAAAGCGATAACCTTTGCCAACCCCGAACATCTTGGCCAAAACATCGGCATACGCTCCGGCACAATTGAATAAATGTCCAAAATGGTAGCGACCTATAGTTGTTTGTACCCACTTCTCGGCGGCGTTGGCCGAAACTACCTTCTGGTTAAAAAGAAACTCTACCCCTTTTAAAGAAAGTATACTTCTAAGCTTTGCAACAACCGCCTTGCTATCAATAATGGACGTATCCGGACAATATATCCCCACTTCATACGGGTCACAATAAGGCTCGATTTCTTTTATCTCAGTCGCCGTTAGCTTCTCGGCCCTGACGCCATTATGCTTCGCATTTGCCATGAGCTTATCGAGTGTAGGCAAGTCACTTTCTTCCACTGGAATTATGACCTTGCCCACATTGTTGCACGGAATTTTATGTTCTTTGGCAAAAGCCAGCATCCTTTCGTTTCCACGCGCACACACTTTCGCCTTGAGAGTGCCAGGCCCATAATAAATGCCACTATGGAGAATGCCACTGTTCCTCCCGCTGGCGTGCAAACCTGGCGTTGGCTCTTTCTCTATGACCAGAATATTACTTGAAGGGTTTCTGTGCTTAAGAGAATTCGCAACGGTAAGACCAATTATTCCTGCACCAACAATAATAAAGTCATATGTCATGATAGTCATTAAAAGCTCCCTCGTATCCAGACTTTTGGAAATGTCGCTAGGACGGAAAACCTTATCCGACGCCAGATATAAAGTTACAGGGTTTAAAGTGTGGGCCGCTAGCTCAGTCGGTAGAGCAGTGGACTGAAAATCCTCGTGTCGGCGGTTCGATTCCGTCCCTCGGCACCATTTTAATTGCACTGCCGCCTGCTAATTTTTTGCCGACCTTATATTCTTTGTCTCCCAGCACGCCTTTCCATGCCCCTTAATGAAGGACGATAAAAACGCAGATATAGGCGCAATGGCAGGATTTCTCTTGAAAATGTCATCCTTGCCCATATTCGTCTTTACCTGACCGAGCTCATCTATATATGTGGGGTCAACTTCTTCTTCATAATCAAGAAATACACCATTGCGATCCACAAAAAAGAGGCGGGAAAATGTATTAATTCCCCATACACTAACCTCTGGCCTTCCGGGCACCATAAAGTCAGAACTTAGAGCCTGCCCTCCGACCGAACTCCATCTCCATTGCTCATCGATTTCCTTAAATCTCTTTGAACTTGAGAGAATAGTCATAAGAATTTTTGGAATATCGTTCTGGGAAATGGGCGCGGTCTTCAACATGCTATTGACCTTGGCGATAGAATCGTACAGTTTTTCAAGGTGATCTTCCACACCTTTAAAACCGTTGGGGAACATTACAAAAAATGGAATTCTTGAACCTGCGGCGGAAAAATACCTCTTGCCCAAAACCTTCCCCTCACTCCAGATAAAGCGGTCTCCGCTTGTATGGTCCCCACTTGCTATTACGATATCCAGCCCTCCATCGTCATTCTTTGGAATATCGCGGACAAATTTTTCCAGCGCATAGTCAGTATACGCTACTGTCACAAGCCTCATAATATCGTCGGAACCGATAGAAAGCCCGCCCCTTTCTATTGCGTTCAAAACACGCAACCTTACATTTTCCGGAAGGTCGGAAGGAGGGGAGTATGGCCCGTGATTGGATAGCGTAATTACAAGGTTATACTGGAAAGTATTTTCCATGTTTTTTTTAAACGAAACCTGTCGAACCTTTTCAAGTACTGCCATGTCCGAAATCCCCCACCCGCCCCTTGGTGAATCCTCCGGAAACTGGTTTTCTTCGTAGGTTTCAAACCCATGGTACCCAAAAAAGCGGGACATTTTGTCAAACGAAAGGCTTGACCCATAAAACGTGCGGGTAAGAAACGACGCATCAGCCAAAACATCCGGCAAACAACGCAACGGGAGATTTCCAAAGTCACGGGAAAGGCTAAGATTGAATGGCATCCCCCCCATTCCGCACATAGCCGCTGAAAGTCCTTGCGACGTTCTTGCTCCCGCCTGAAACATGTTGTATGAAACTATGGCGTTTGACTTTTCATCATTCCCGACTTCATAAATCAAGTTGATAAATGGCGCAACTTCCCGCAATGCCAATGGGTTTATTGCGTTAACATCATCAGCGCGAAAGCTTTCCAGCAGGAAATGCCATATTCTTATTGGGCCATTGTTTTTTTCAAAAAGCTCTTCTGAAATATTTGTAAGCGCTGTTTCAAGTGGATTTTGACCGCTCCCCTTTAATGCTGTTTTATCTTTCTTGACATCTAAAAGAGGATGCGAAATCGGGTGTGAACCACAGTCGGGATGTTTTTCTTGCTCAACCATTTCTCTCACACGCTCCGCGTTGAACCCAAGAAGCCTTCCCCCACGCTCTTTTTCATCTATGGAAAAGGATATTTCCCCAAGAATAAAGTTTATGCTTTTCCCTGCGCCAAGACGTGGCATCACAAGAAAATCTCCAGCCCATGAAAGCTCGTTGCGCGAGTGTATTGTGGAGAACATTTTCGGGCTATGAACAAAAATCTGAAATGCCGCCACTATTATTAGAATTGACGCCAAAATAAAACCTGAAAGCTTTGAAAACCCCAACACATCTGTTTCGCTGGCGTCCTCTCTTGCATATCGGATCACAAAAACCGAAAAAATAATGGCGCATGAAATCATAGACCAAAAATATCGATCCAGATAGAACATGGGAAGAGTACTTAACGCAAAAGAGTAGTCGTTTCCGCCGGCAAAAAAATCAAATGGGCTGGGGTAGCCACCTCTTTGAATTTTGAACTCTGAGACAATGACGGAAAAAAAGAGAATAAACAAAAAACAGGCGGAATAAAAAAGCTGTAACAATAAGCCACGTCGCGCAGGGCCGACAAAAAGCTGAGCCAAAACCCAGACAATAAGAAACAATATGCCAAATACGGGAAAGATTTCGTGTATATCCTCCGACAGGCCGGCGATTACATATTCAAAAGCATTTCTACCATACTGGGTCTCATGGTTGCCAACGGCAAACCTGCCGGGAAAGTTCGAAAAAATTATGGCAAAAGCCAGTAAACCTGCAAACTTCCCTCCTTCTATAAGTTTTTTTCCCATGATAACAAAAGGTTGTGTTGCCGCTTTATCGGCTTCTGTAAGTCACTTTCAAAAGCACGCTTCGCTCTATTGCCGACCTTTGCTCAAAATAGGAATCTTCATGCTCCCAATGTTCCTTATCCAGCAGGTTCATGCCTATCACGGAAATGTCAAAGCTGTCGACAGGTTTCCAGCCTAGCCGCAGGTCGAGCCGTGTATAACTATCTACGTCATGCCCGACTCCCGGAAGTTCGTCCTTATAATAAAGCATTGCGTCGAACTCAACGTTATGGGGAAGGTCTGTGTATGTGCGAAACGTAAACCTGTTTCTGGGCGATTCTCCCTCAAGCCATCCTGCCGACTTAAGCGTTCTGTCACTCTTGAACTCAGATTTTACGTCGATATTCATTTCCGTATAAGTATACCCTGCTGAAAACTTTAGCCACACGGCAGGTGTCCACTCCATCGTGAGGTCAAGGCCGTGAGTTTCGCCATCGTAGATGTTGTCCAGGTAGACCGGAAGAACATAGTGCGGTGGCGCAGGAGAGGCTTCCGGAAACGGGGTACCCTGATAGGAACTCATAATATCGTCATAGTCGTCATAATATAGGGCGATATCTATAAAAAAGTTATGTGCCGGGCGAACGCGAAACCCAGCTTCATATGCTATCATTTTCTCGCTCTCGCCTCTGCCGTCACCTATCACGCGACCAACAACCATCTCCTCAGGCCCTGAAAAAAGGTTTATGGATACATCGTCTTCCGCACGATAAGGTAAGCGTACCGCGCGCGAAACCGCACCCCACAAGGTCCACAACTCGTCTGTCCATACCATACGGATATTTGGCATGGTCTCCCATCCTGTGTAAGTATTTTCTTCAAATTTAACCCCCAGAATAAGCTTTAACCGTTCTTCGATAAGCGTCACCTCATCTTGTGCAAAAATATTTGTAAGGCTATACTCGTCATCTTTCATTTGCAAAATCACGGTATCGGCAACGCTGTCTTCCGTATATCTGTAACCTGCTCCGATTGAAAGCTTATGCCTGTTTAGCGGCTCCGTATCCAGCTGAACCTCCGCATCGTATGTGTTTCTTTTTTCACCAAAAATATTTGTGTTGATATTAGTGTGGTCATAATAAAGTTGGGTTTTCAGCTTGGTGAAATCGTTTAACTGCCGGGTGTAGAGCATAAGAAGGTTGCCGCCAAAATAGTTATTCGTCCGCTCATAATGCGAAAGCGGCTCTCCCGGAATGGTAAACACGGCCCCTTCGGCCTGCGCGTCGATGTCATAAATATCGCCTTGAAAAGTGAGACGACCTTCATTATCCATCTTCCATTCTGTTTTAAATCCGGCCTGATAAAGCTCTCTTCCGTCATTTTTATCAGAGCCATCTTCGTCTGCACCACCGTCCCTGCCAGATGCCATCGCATAAAACTTGCTAAACATGTTATCGCCAGATGCCACACCGTAGCGCAACGTGGTAAAAGCGTTCTCCTCACTCGAGGTTCCGGCGGTAACCAAAAGCCCTTGCGAATTTTCAGCAGTTTTTGTGATGATGTTTATAACACCGTTAACGGCGTTGGAACCCCAAAGCGTTGCGCCGGGCCCTTTTATAACTTCTATCCTTTCGATCTCCTCCATCGGATAGTTTTGGGCAACCCACCAAACACCGGCAAAGGTTGGCGTGTAGAGCGCACGCCCATCCATGAGTACCAAAAGCTTGTCTGAAAACATTTCGTTTTGGCCACGGGCGGATATGGCATATTGGTTGCCGTTTATCCGTGCCACTTCCATGCCTGTTGCAAGCCTTAGCGCTTCCGGTATGCTTTGTGCGCCAGACCTTCTTATGTCTTCTTTGGTTATCACATGCACAGCCGTGGCCGCTTCGAAAAGTTTCTCTTCCCTTTTGGAAACAGAAGTAACCTCAAGATCCATGAGGTTCTCAATTCCAAGATCAAAAAGATCCGGGTGGCCATCGCCGCTATCTATTGCGCTGGCTTGATAAACTACGGAAAGAGAAAAGATTGTGGCAAGGAAGACACAGACTATGCGCCTGCTATCCTGATAACTCATTTGGCCCCCTTTAATTTAACCCCTCAATCGAACACGGGTATTATATCCAAAAAGGGTTTTTCATAAAAACCTTTTACTCAAAATCGTATTTTCATGAAAAATTTGGATTAACGAAACCTAAGCTACAGGAACTTTCTTAAAAATTCGCAAAATAACGCCACCATCTTTTGTGAGCCTGTTGTCATCATCCGCACAAAAAACGCTTTTGGTGTTTCTTCAAGTTTTCTTCTGTTGGCATATATGGCAATTGCCCCTTCTGATACCGCCATAAGAATTCCTGTCAGCATTCCATCGTCTATGACGGCGATTTTTTCAATCGGCACGCCGCTTGATCGGCTTGCAACCAAAAGTCCTTCCGGGTCAGGTTTTCTTGGGGCATTGATAAATATCACGTTTGGAAAGAATCTCTTGTAGGCTCTCTCCCTCTCTTCACGGGTTCTTCTGCTATTGGTCAAAATAAAAACATGCCCTGTGGGCAGTGCTTCTACCATTCTGCGGATAAGCGCCTCCCCCTCGGCGTCTGGTCTCACGCTAAAATTAGGCCCCAAAACACCGTCATGATCCAGAATCACAGCCTCGCCTCCTAAGGATTGAACGGTTTTTGAGCTGATCTCCTCTACCTCTAACCGACCTCCATGGGCGATTCCAAGTTTTTTACCATGTTTTAGGGCCAGACAAAAAACATCAAAAAATTGCATAAAAACGCCTTATATCCTTATAAATATCTTGAAACTGACAAAAAAGCGGCAAAATCATCGAAAATCACACAAATAAAAAGTATAAAATATATGCAATACCTCTGCAAAATATGTTATAATTTTCATAAAATACCGGAGGTTGGGAACCCCCTAAATCTTACTTTTATCCCCCCCTCTCCCAATCTCCGGTTTTTTTATTGTGGGCATAAGTCATAATACTCGCCATTCCCTATATAATAATGAAACATTTTATTTATAAAGGATAAGGGTTTTCTCCGTATGAGCAAAGCGATTGCCTTAACGGGCGGAACTGTTATCACCCCTAAAGGCGAAATAGAAGACGGGCTCCTGCTTTTGCGCCGTGGGAAAATTGAATATGCGGGCGCAAACAAGGTATTCGCCAAATCACGATATGAAACGATAAACGTAAAAGGGCTCACCGTTTCACCCGGCCTGATAGACGCGCACACCCATCTTGGCGTTTACGCGGAAGGAACAGGCGGCCCCGGAGAAGATGGAAACGAGATGGTAGACCCGGTCACGCCGCACGTCCGCGCTTTGGATTCTATTGACCCGGAAGACAAGGCATTTGAAGAAGCGCGCCGAGCAGGAATCACATCCGTTATGATAACCCCAGGTTCAGCCAACGTTATAGGCGGTTCTATTTGCGTTTCAAAAACTTTTGGCCGGGTGGCCGACGAGATGGTGATAGACCAGAACATAGGCCAAAAGATGGCGACCGGCGAAAACCCTAAACGTGTTTATGGCGGGCAATCAAAAGCGCCGATGACGAGGATGGGTATCGCGGCTATGTTGCGATCGGCTTTGGTCAACGCAATTAACTATAACGACAAGGTTAAGGGTAAAAAAGGTAAAGCGCCGCGCGACCTTAAAATGGAAGCCCTGCTTCCCATCGTAACCGGCAAAGCTCCGGCAAGGGTTCACGCCCATCGTGCAGACGACATCATGACGGCTATCAGAATAGCAGAAGAATTTAAATTAAAACTCGTCATAGAACACGCGACGGAAGCTTATAAGATTGCAGATATACTGGCCAAAAAGAAGATACCGCTAAACATCGGCCCATCATCAACCGGCAGGTCTAAGCTTGAATTAAAAGACTTGATACGCGACAACGCCGCGCGATGTATACAGGCGGGATGTCATGTTTCATTAATCACCGACCATCCTGTGATACCGGTTCAGGACTTGCGCGAAGAGGCGATGAAACTTGTCCGTGACTACGGAGCAGACCGTGCCGATGTTTTTAAAACAGTCACAATAAACCCCGCAAAAACTCTTGGGTTGGATAAAAGATTAGGCTCGCTGGAGAAAGGAAAAGATGCAGACATCGCCGTATGTAAAGGCCACCCCGTAGACCCCGGCACCGTTTGCGCCATGACGATTATAAACGGCGAGGTTGTGTATCGGGTTTAAGTTTTGTTTCTCCTGCCTAGACGGGGGAACTTTAGTCTTCCCCCACTTTTGTGTACACTTGGTTAAGCCGCCGTATTTTCAAACTCCATCGGACTAAGATAACCTAAAGTGGGCTAATTATATTGGGGATAGCTTCATAAAAAATCAAAGTATAGAGCGTTTGATTGCACCCCAGAGTTCACGCTTTCCTTCGCCTGATAACGATGAATATACCAGCGGCTTATTGTCGGGTGGGAGTAAGTCCTCAATTTGCGCCATCGCCAGTTTTAACTGCTTGGCCCGTTTTGTTTTCGGTATTTTGTCGATCTTGGTGAACACTACTATCGCCGGTATGTTGTAATGGTGTAGCCATCCTAAAAGATTTCTGTCGTCGTAGTTAGGGACTCTGCGGTAGTCGAGCAGGCATACGACAGCTTTTAGGTTTTCGCTCTCCTGCAAGTAAACTTCCACCATTTTGCCCCACTTCTGTTTTTCGGTCTTTGGGATGTTGGCAAAGCCGTAGCCTGGCATATCTACAAGCAAAAGCTCGCCACTTATATCAAAAAAGTTTAAGAGCCGTGTTTTGCCCGGAGTTTTACTTACCTTTACAAGCCCTTTACGGCCAGTAAGAGAGTTTATGAGCGATGATTTGCCAACGTTAGACCGCCCCGCAAAAGCGACCTGCGGCAGGTCACTTTTGGGGCATTGGGTTATTGTCTGTGCCGAAGTTAAAAACTTCGCCGATGAGGCTTTCATGCAAGCGGGTTGAACACAAAACCCGATATCAGCTTGGGGTAAAAATAGGTCGATTTTTGCGGCATCACCCCACCGTTTGTAGCGACGTCGATGATCTGATCCACATCGGTACTGTTCATTAAGAACACGGCTTTTGCGGTTTTGTCGTCTACCATCTTTTTAACTTCCATTGCGTCGATCATGAATTTTACAGCCTTTTTACTTGCCACGTCTTCACGTTTCACACCAAGGTAATCTTCAAATATGAGGTCTTGTAAAATGGTGACGTCGAGCCTGCGTAACGCTTCTAAATCATTTTCACTGCCGGGCAGTTTTGCGCCATCTTTAAATGCGAGAAGGTATATTTTATCGTCACCTAAATAAAGGCCGAGAGCCGTTGTTTTTTTGCCGGTTTCGACAAGTGTTACTGCAAAATCTTTTTCGGTTGTGGCGGTGAATGGGTGTTCTGTTATTTCAAAACTTTCTTCGAGCCGCTTTAAAATTTCATCATGGGTCATGTCGGCCATTTCGATGATAACTCTGTGAGTTGGCAAAACCGTAAAACCCTGGCCGTTGGTGTTGGATAGATACATCATTACAAAGTCATATTCAGCGTTGCCTGTGGTGCCATCTTCTGCACGACGCTCGTTACGATAGTTTAACGCCGTTTCATATCTGTGATGCCCGTCTGCTATCACTACAGGTTTTTCTTCAAGGAAGAGCTGAACTTTTGATATTACGTCTGCGTCTGTCACTCTCCACATGTGATGCCCAACGCCATCGTCGTCGGTTTCAGATAGTTCCGGCTCGGTTTTCATAATCTCATTCCAGATAGAATCAAGATAAAGATCGGGGTCGGAATATAACCCGAATATCTGTGAAAAATTCATTTGGCATGCGCGGGTCAGGTTGAGCCTGTCCACCTTTGGGCCAGACAATGTGCGCTCATGCGGATGGATAGATGTTCCTAAAGGCTCGATCAGACGCCTGCAGATAAAACCTACGCGCCGACGTTTTTCACCGTCAATTTCGTAATCTTGCGCATAAAGGTAGAGCCCCGGTTTCTCGTCCTGTTGCAGGGTGCCGTTCTCCATCCACTCTTTTAGCGTATTGGCCGAACGGGTGTATCTGTTGTTGTCGTCCGTATCGGTGTCATACTTTTTTTCCAGAATCAGGCGGACTACGTTTTTATCGTTACGTTTATAAAGCTCGTCCTGATATTCAGGTGAGATGACATCGTATGGAGGAGCCAGCACGGAGGCAAAATCGTTACCAACTGCATTTTTGTTATATCTGACACCCCTAAACGGGTTTACTTTTTGCACCATTTTAATATTTTCTTCTTCCCGAACTGTTTCTGTTTTTGCCTCGTTCAATGGAACTTACCTCTATATATAATGATTGCCTATCAAAGGATGAAGGCAGTAAGATACCGTAAATTTTATGGTATCACAACGGTGAGAGGTAAGCCGTGTGAAGACAAGCCTTTAATCGCTTCCTGTGCGGCTTTTTCAGAGCTAAAAGCGCCAGTAAACAGGGTTACGTTTCCTTCCCCGTCTGCCACGGTATAGGCGGATATCCCAAGGTTGGCCAAACGGGCTATCTTGCCTTCCGCTGTTTTTGCGTCTGATGGCTCGTCTACCTGGATGGCGTAAGGCAGTATTAGAACGCGGATATATTGTGACACGCCGTCGGCTCTCATTTTGTCCACAGCGCTTGTTGCCAACGACAGGTTTGCGTATCTGTTTACCAGAACGCGGCTCCAACTCCCCTGTTTTGGGGCCGAGCTTGAGGCTTCAAACGCGTTTAATCCCTTTTTTCTGAGGAAACGCACAAGTTTTAATGCAGATTCCCTGTTTTTGTATGAGGCTACATGCGCCACATACGAGAGGCCTGGTTGTTCTTCATCCTTTTGTTTGAGAGTGTCTGCCACCTTTTTTTCTTTTTTGGCGATGGTGGGTTTTTTGTTTTGCGTTGCAAGTGCAGTTAAAGTTTGGCTCTCAATTACAATTCCTGCCGTTTTATTTTTTGCAGGTTTGGAGCGCTTTTTGCTAGCCATGGCATTTTTTACATGCTTTTGCCAGAGTGGCCACTGTTCGTCTATCAGCCTTTTAGCTTCTTCGTTCGTCATGCTTTTGGCAACTCCGTTTACCTTGTTGTAATCAATAGTTGCGTCCGCTCGCAACCCGTGCATGTTTCCTTTTATGAAAGCGCTTATATTTGTTTTCCAGAGCGCCACCACCACGCGGTTGTAATCCGCTCTTTTAGCACCGAGACTGCGGGCGATTCTGTAAAGTGAGTTTCCTGCCCGCACCCTGCGAATATTGTCGGCAGGGTCAGGCGATATCGTTATAAGCCCCCTAGGGCTTGCAGTAGGTTTGACAGGTTGAGTGTTGATATAAGTCGTAGGTGCGACAACCCTTTTAACCTGTGCCTTTTCTATTTCTATATAAGTCGTAGGCGCAGTAACTTTTGGTACTGCAAGTTTTTCTACCTTTATATAAGTCGTAGGCGCGACAACCCGTTTAACGGGCGGCTCTATAACAGGTTGTTCAGGTTCAGGTTCCTCCGGCAGTTCTTCTGTCACCTTTTCTATTGTTGGCTCATCCGCTTGCTCTCCTGCCATCGCTTCTGCCTCTTCGTGCCTGATCCTGTCAAGCGGCGTTTCCTTAACCATCTCAGACTGTTTTATCGCTTGCAGTTCTTCGGCTAACCTTGCGATTTCGCTTGTCGCATCGTCGTCACCAGCTGGCAAGTCTATCGCCAGGTTTTTTTGGAAATCGACAGCCAGAAAATAGTTTTCAAGAATTACTCCCCCCCCAAGAGAGGCTTTAACCACAAGGTTGAACGATGGCTGGTATACAGGTTCTGAACCTACTATATATATGATTTTCTGGCCGGGGGCGGTTGGGTGATCGGCCACCGTTATGGCAAATTTGTTAATAAATGATGGAATTTTCAAACCCAGCTTTTTATAGTCACTTTTTGAGCCAAGCCAAACCTCAAGCCCCGGTTTTCCATCCACACGCACAGGTATCTCCGCGCGGAACTGTTTGGAAAACGCTCCCGTAACGCGTATCTGCCCCAATGAAAAGGCGGAAGAAATAGTGGGGAAAAGAAAGGATATCGCCATAATGGCGACCAGGAATTTATTTGCCCATACCGGGCGTCTATTGTTATGGCAGGCTAGTTTTTTCACTTGTGTAGTAGAAAACGAATTATTAGAGGCTCCCATTCATATCGGCATTAAACTTACTTTAGGCATTGTATTAGCCAACGCTAAAATTTTCAATCGGTATTGGCGATTTTAAAAAATCAGGTGCCAACGATAATTTTTTTAGGTTCCGCCTTATCAACCCCGTTATGGACAAGATTTGTGCCTGTCAGCCTGTAGCTCATAGAGTCCAACAGTGAATAAAGGGTTGGCGTTACTACAAGGGTTAGTATGGTGGCAAAGCCCAAACCGAACACAACCGCCACCGCCATTGGCCCCCACCAGTCGGACGAGTCGGACGACGTTATCCATTTAAATTCCATGAAATCGAAACTCACTCCTATCGCCATTGGCAACAGCCCTAATATCGTTGTAATGGCGGTAAGTAAAACCGGCCTTAAGCGGGTCATGCCGGCCGTGATTATTGCGGAAAGTTTTTCCATGCCTCTTTCGCGCAGTTGGATAGTATAGTCGAGAAGCACGATAGCGTTGTTCACCACGACGCCTGCCAGGCTTATAACGCCGACGCCTGTCATTACCACACCGAACGGGGTTTTGGTTATCATTAACCCCAAAAGGACGCCGATTAACGACAATATTACCGATGACAAAATTATAAAAGGGGTTGCCACAGAGTTGAACTGGAGGATCAACACGAATGCGATAAGGAACAGGGCACCAACAAACGCCTTTTCCAGAAACGTTTCAGATTCCTGCTGGTCTTCGTTCTGCCCCGTGTAAGCCACCCTGTAGCCTTCCGGTATGTCTATCTTTTCCTTAATTGCCTTTTGAACGATTGCAAGGGCGGCATTTGCGTTTACCCCGGCTTCAAGTTCTGCGGAGAGGGTGATAACCCGTTTCTGGTCTATATGGGCGATGTCGCCATAACCTGCCGACGTTGTTATCTTTGCGAACGATGATAGTGGTGCAACATTTTCTTCGTGTCGAATAAAAAGATTGTTTAACTTTTCCATCCTGTCCCGGCGGTCAAGATTTAACCTTACGCGTATGTCATATTCATCTTTACCAACGCGATATTTTGACGCCTTGGCACCGTTGATGGCCGTTCTTATATCAAGGGCGATGTCGCGGGTTGTGAAACCGTAGCGCCCGGCCATTTCACGGTCGATCTTGATGTTAAGCTCCGGTTTGCCGGGGGAATAATCGCTTTTGATATCCGCAAGCCCAGGAATATTTTCCAGCAGTTCTTTTACCTTGTATGATAATTTTGCGATGGTTAAATAATCGTTACCCGAAACTTCTATGTTTATAGGTGGGCCGGACGGTGGCCCCATCTCTTCCTGGTTTACCTCTACGTTTGCGCCTATTACGGTTGCCGCCTGTTTTCTTAGCTTGTCTATCGATATTTTGGTGGAACGTTTACGTTCTTCCCTGTCTATAAAATCAACGGCTATCCTGCTTTTATGGCTTGGGCCGGCTTCGCCTGCGCCTGTGAAATCAAATTGGTTCGTAGAAACGCCAACGCTTGTGACGTTGGTTTCCATATCGTCATATCCGCTAACGAACTTTTCCATTTTTTGGGCGATAGCGTTTGAAGCTTCTATGTTCGTGCCGGTGGGAGCTTCTATATCTACAAATATTTTGCTTGGCTCAACATCCGGAAAAAACTCCACACCCTGCCCAAGGTAGCCGTATGCCACCAGCATAAGAACAAGGGAGGCGATAGACGATGCGACGGTAACAAGTGGCCGTTTTAACGCGACAACAAGAACGCGCCTGTATATTCGCATCAAGGGGCCAAGCTCTGCTTCCGTCATTTCCGTTACTTTCTTTTTTGCTCCCTTGACATGCAGAAGGGTGGCGCATAACGTAGGGTTTATCACAAGCGCCACAAAAAGTGATGACGTGAGCGTTACAGTGAGGGTGTATGGAAGATACGTCATGAACTCACCCATGATCCCCGGCCAGAAGACCATGGGGAAAAATGCACAAAGCGTTGTTACCGTAGATGCGATAACAGGTTTTGCAACTTCCGCCGTTCCCTCTATGGCGGCCTTTACAGGCGGTGAACCTTCCTCCGCGTGGCGGTATATGTTCTCCACTATTACGATTGCATTGTCCACAAGCATGCCGAGCGCAAGTATAAGTGAGAAGAGAACAACCATGTTGAGCGAAAACCCTAATCCTTGCAAAGCCATGAAGGAGATAAGCATGGAGAGCGGGATAGACAACGCAACAAACACGGCGACCTTTAACCCAAGAAAGAAAAAGAGGACTATCAGCACAAGAAGAAGCCCTGAGATAATATTGTTTTCAAGGTCGCTTAAAAGTGAGCGGGTCATCTTGCTCTGGTCTGCGGTGATAGATATTTTCGTAGTGCGTGGCAAGGTTAAAAGCTCTGAATCCATAAGCTTTTTTATGGCGTCTGACACTTCTATGATGTTTTCGCCAGAGCGCTTGGTTACCGAAAGGCTAACGCAGTCTACCCCGTTCAGCCTTGCGTAGGAATCGGCGTCTTTAAAGCCAAAAGAAACGTTCGCCACGTCACGGATATAAATGGGGCGCAGGCCGCGCGACTGTATCACGAGGTCTTTTATTATCATCGGATTCTCAAATTCGCCCGGCACCCTTACAAGATATTTATAGTCACCAATATCTATGGCACCACCCGGGATCGTGACATTTTCGTCTTTTATCGTATCTACGACATCTTGCAACCCAAGCCGGTAAGAGCGAAGTTTTTCAGGGTCTACGTCTACCATTACTTCGCGCTCCAACCCTCCGGCCAGTTTTACATCAAGCACGCCTGGCGTCTGCTCTATCTTGTCTTGCAGGTTTTCAGCTACTTTTTTAAGCCGAGCCAAACCGTATTTGCCGGAGACGTTGACGATCATTATGGGTATGTTGGAAAAATTTATTTCCGTTATAATCGGCTCGTCGGCATCCTCCGGCAGGTTCGGTTTTGCGATGTTCACCTTGTCGCGAACTTTTTGCAAAGCTTCGTCTATGTTCATAGACGGGTCGAACTCAACCGTTATGGCCGATACCCCCTCCTTGGAGGATGAGCGCATCTCTTTCAGGTTCTCGATGCTCTTTAATTCTTTTTCGAGTTCCTGTGTTACAAGAGACTCTACATCGGATGGCGACACGCCAGGATATGGTGTGCTGACAATAACGAAAGGTATGGTGATGTCCGGGTTTGCCTCTCTTGGAAGAGTTATATACGACACAACTCCCATCACCGTGATAATCACCACGAGGGCGTAGACCGCCATATAGTTTTTTATCGAAAAATTCGTGATGTTCATTATCTTTTACTCGGAGGCCGGGTAGACTTTAACCATGTCACCATCAACAAGGCCCCTCTGGCCAGATATCACCAAGGTTTCGCCGCCTGAAAGCCCGCTTGCTATGAGAGCCATCTCGTTTGCATGGTCCTTGATTTCGATTTTTCTTATCTTTGCAACCTTATCTTTTGTTACCACAAACACGGCATGACCTTCGGCAAGTTCCAACACCGCCGTTTGAGGCACTACTATGGAGTTCTCAATTTTGCGTTTTACAAAAGTTACCTTCGCGCTCATTGCTGGCCGGATTTTCAATTCGGAATTCGGTAGCGAAATCTCGCTTTCAAATACACGTGTAACCCGGTTTACCTCCGGTGCTATATATGTAATTTGGCCTGTATACACCGTGTCCGGGTATGCGTCAAAAATAATCCTTGCCTGTTTGCCTGTAGCAAAATCGGCAATGGCGGTTTCGGGGATGCCAGTGGTCACCTTGATTGGCTTAAGCGATACAATTTTGGCAAGCCTTGCGCCGGGGCTTGCAATGGCACCAAGCTCAGTGTCGCGGCTTGCAAGAACGCCTGAGAACGGAGCCCTGATCGTATGCTTTTGCAACATAGTTTCAAGACTGTTAACACGGGCTTTCGCGGCGTCAAGACGAAGTTTCGCCTGTTCCACCTGAATTTCTGAAACAGCCGCTTTCTTTTTTGCGAGTGAGCGAAGCTTGCGATAGTTAAGCGCGGTGAGGTCTTTATCCGCAATGGCCGCCGCTATATCAGCACTGATTGACGACGTATCAAGCTGTACAAGCGTTGCGCCTTTTGCGACACGTTCTCCTTTTTTAAAGCTGATTTGCACAACCTTGCCGCTGATCTCTGACGCTACAAATACTTCCTTGGAGGCCTTGGCGTCTGCGGAGAGTGTAAGCTTTTGAATAAATAGCGACGGCTTGATTATTTGTGTCTTAACGAGTGCAACTTTTTTTTCAATCACCTGGGGCTTAGGTTTAACGGGCGTTTCCTCACCGCAAGCGGGAAGTAAAAAAAGAATCCCTAAGGCCGAGAGCGTAAAAGCAGAAAGTCGTACCTTCATTCCATTTACCTTTCTATAACGCCAATGGCGCGGTTTAGCATTACCTTGGCCATAGACCTTTCGTAGTATGCCCGGCTTCGGTTAACCTTGGCATTGGTCAAGGTAAGCTGTGCGTCCATAAGCTCAAGTTGTGTGGCCATCCCCTCTTTTGCGCGTTCTGCCGCTATTCTGTAGCTCTCTTGAGCGTACTCTACATTTTTTATTTGTGACCTCACAAATTCCTCTGCCCTTTTAAGGTTGTTGTGCGCTGTTTTAACTTCTACTAAAATCGCCCTGCGTGTTTTTTCATTTTGCAACCATGCGATATTCTGATCGGCTACTCTTTGCTTATATTTAGAAGAGCGCTCTTTGCCGTCAAAAATGTTCATTTCAAGCCTCACCCCGACGTTCCAGTCATCGCGCCAATCAAAACCTCCGTATGCGTTTGGGCTTGAATTACCTTTTGTGTAATCGCCAAAGGCTTTTATAGTCGGGAATTGCGAGCTTTTTTCGGCATTAGCCGCTTCACGGGCTACATAAGTATTTTCTTTAACGGCTTTTATTTCCGGTCTGTTTTCAAGCGCCGTTAATATAGATTTTTTAATCGGTATCTCCGATGGTGGAGAATCAAGATGCCCCACCAGGTGGATTTCAATAAAAGGGTCGGTTCCCATGCTTTCCAAAAGCTCCGCTACGGCTTTTATATGGTCGTTTTGCGCCGCTATAAGTTTAGGTGTTTCTTCTGCAAGCCTTGTTTCAAAACGCATGGTATCGTATGCTGTGTTAAGGCCGACTTCTT
>JAJRTC010000006.1 GCA_024278445.1 Nitrospirota bacterium | reverse complement strand
CCTATGGCGCGAAGCCATACAGTTTCCTGAGTGTGGATGGCGCAAAAGACGTTGGTGTGGAGATACATTCGCTATCTAAAGCGTACAACATGACAGGCTGGCGTATGGCCTTTGTTGCCGGCAACGCGCTTGTGGTCAACGCTTTTGCTAGCGTTAAGGACAATTGCGATTCCGGCCAGTTCATCCCGATACAAAAAGCCGCTATCACCGCGCTTGATAACCCGCAAATTACGCAGGAAATATCGGCAAAATACGAGAGGCGTCTTAAGATGTTGGTGGAAGCTTTGAGTAACGGTGGATTCAAGGCCACTATGCCGGCTGGAACGTTCTATTTGTATACGAAGGCTCCGAAGGGGATAGAAGGCGGGCCGAAGTTTGCCAATGGCGAAGAGTTTTCGCAGTGGCTGATTAAGGAAAAGCTTATTTCCACCGTTCCGTGGGATAACGCGGGCGCTTATGTCCGCTTCTCGGTTACTTTCTCTGCAAAGGGCGAGGATGAAGAAAAAAGAGTGATGGACGAGATCGCCAACAGGTTAACCGGCCTTAAACTGGAATTTTAGTTCGTGTCGGTGGTTTATCTCTCCATTGGGTCGAACATGGGGGCTTGTTTGCAAAACCTTAAGCAGGCGGTGGAGAAGATATGTTTGCAGGAGGATATCAAGTTTCTGAAACAGGGAGGGATTTACGAAACCGAGCCGCAAAACGTAAAGGGGCAGAATTGGTTTTTTAATACCGCCGTGGCTGTGGAAACAGCTCTTGAACCGGATAAGCTTCTTGAAAAGACCTGTGCTATCGAACAGGCCATGGGGCGTGAGCGAGGCGCAAAACGGGGGCCGAGAATTATCGACATAGACATTATCTTTTATGACGATATAAAAGTTAAAATATCGTCGCTCACGATTCCGCACCCCGAATCAGAAAAGCGCAGGTTCGTCCTGCAACCTATCGCGGATATAAACCCTGACGTTATACATCCCATGCTTGGCAAATCCGTTTCAACTCTGCTGGCAGAAATTTCTGAAGAAGGGCAGGGGATGAGGAGAGTAACGCTATGACCCCTCGGAGGGCAAAATACATTTCTCTTGAAGGGCCTATCGGCGTTGGTAAAAGTAGCTTGTCGGAACTTCTTGCCAAACGGTTTGGCGTTGAGCCTATTTATGAGAAGGTGGCGGAAAACCCGTTCCTTGAAAAGTTTTATGGTGATCGTAAAACTTACGCGTTTCAAACACAGCTTTTCTTTTTAGTGTCGCGATATAAACAGCTATCGGGGCTAACGCAGGTTGACCTGTTCAACGGTATGACGTTCTGCGACTACGTCCTGGAGCGTGACCTTCTCTTTGCCCGTTTAAACTTAGGCGAGGACGAATATCAGTTATACCTCGATATTTATCAAATGATCGCAAAACGTGTCCCCAAACCAGACTTGATAGTTTATCTGCAGGCCGACACATCCACGCTTATGAAACGTATCGGCAAACGGGGCAGGGCGATTGAAAAAGGTGTTTCGGAAAAGTATATAGACGAGGTGAACAAAACTTTTAACGAGTTTTTCTTTAACTATAAAGGCGGCCCGCTTCTTATCATCAACACAAACCGGATAGACTTTGTGAAGAACGATGACGACTTTGAAAAACTGGTGGAAAAAGTTACGGGCGACGTGCTGGGGCAGGAGTTTTTTAACCCTATGGGTTCAGTTTTTTAAGTTTTGCGTTTGGGGGAAGTTTCGGCGCTTGTCATTCCCCCTTACTTGCAATAATCACAACTTACATTTACAGAATGGAAAAAGAGGTTCCGAATTGGCCGAACAACATACGGAGCTTATCTGAAATTACGGCGACATAAGTCTACTTGGCGTCATTGACATTCCGCGCTCATTTCTCAATGACTGGTAGACGTCACACCTTGTCATCCTGAACCGAAGGTGAAGGATCTCGTTTTCACACGGGAGCGCCACGGTCGCAAAAAGGCTCCCTCGCGATTGACAACCGTAAAGGCTTTTAAAAACCTCGTTTACTCTGTGTGTGGCAAGGCGGATGTGGCGCCGGAAAGGAGAAAATTAAAAACGTAAACTGTGGTATTCTTTTCGCTTAAACGAACAAATTAAACCTCTTAACTTAAAGCTAGTATTGAAAATGTCGGGATATTACGATTTTCGGGCCCTGGAAACAAAATGGCGCAAAAAATGGGAAGACGAAGGGGCTTTTAAGGTCAAAACCGACCCTTCAAAAAAGAAATTTTACCTGCTCGAAATGTTCCCCTACCCATCGGGAAAACTTCATATGGGGCATCTTCGAAACTACGCTATTGGCGACACTATCGCCCGTAAAAAACGGATGGAAGGTTTTAACGTCCTGCACCCGATAGGGTGGGACAGCTTTGGCTTGCCTGCCGAAAACGCCGCCATCGCCAACAAAACACACCCGTATAAATGGACCGTGGGGAACATCGACGAGATGCGCCGCCAGTTCGAATCTATGGGCTTGTCTTACGACTGGGACAGGGAGGTTGCCACGAGTCATCCCGGTTATTACAAGTGGACCCAGTGGATTTTCGCACGGATGGTTGACGAAGGGATCGCGTATCGTAAAAAATCTTTTATCAACTGGTGTACCTGTTGCAACACCGTGTTAGCTAACGAACAGGTTGTTAACGGAGGATGCTGGCGTTGTGACAGCGTTGTGGAACAAAAAGAGCGCGACGGCTGGTTTCTGAAAATTACCGATTACGCGGAAGATTTATTAAAAGGGCTTGATGAATTAAAAGACGGCTGGCCCGAACGCGTTCTTACAATGCAGAAAAACTGGATCGGCAAATCGCGCGGCGCGGAAGTCGATTTTGAGATAGACGGCGGCGGTTCCATTCGCGTTTTTACCACAAGGCCAGACACTTTATATGGCGCAACGTTTTTAGCCTTGGCACCTGAGCATCACTTGAGCCGCGAGTTTGCAAAGGGGAGCGAGCTTGAAGAGGATGTGGAAGCTTTCATACAAGAGGTCGTGTCGCTGGATACTATTACCAGAACTTCCGAGGGGACAGAAAAGAAAGGGGTGTTTACTGGCAGATATGCAAAAATCCGCTAAACGGCGAGCTTATACCGATATGGATAGCCAATTTCGTGCTCATAGAATACGGTTCCGGCGCAATCATGAGCGTTCCGGCCCACGACCAGCGCGATTTTGAGTTTGCACGGAAATACGACATACCCGTAATGCAGGTTATCTGCCATGAAGATGAAGTTCGCGACGTCACTTGCAATGAAACAGATAACGAGGCGATGGACACAGCCTATACTGGCGACGGTGTGATGGTGAACTCCGGGCCGTTTAATGGCTTGCATAACCGTAAAGAGGGAATCGCAAGGGTTATCGACCATCTTAAGAAAAACGGGATAGGGGAAGGGACGGTAAATTATCGTCTGCGTGACTGGGGAATCTCCCGTCAACGATATTGGGGTGCGCCTATCCCCGTTGTGTTCTGCGATAAATGCGGCCCCGTGCGTGTTCCGGACGATCAACTGCCGGTTATCTTGCCAACCGATATTAAATTTGCGGAATCAGGAAAATCTCCCATCGCGACGATGGATTCGTTTATCAACACTTCATGCCCTAAATGTGGTGGCGATGCAAAGAGAGAGACCGACACGATGGATACGTTCATGTGTTCATCCTGGTATTTTAATCGCTATACCTCGCCCCGATGCGAAACTGCGCTTGCGGATAAACAGGATGTTGATTACTGGGCACCGGTTGACCAGTATGTGGGCGGCATAGAACACGCCGTTTTACATCTTTTGTACGCAAGGTTTTTTACAAAGTTTTTAAAAGACATAGGGGCGGTGAGCGTGGCGGAGCCGTTCTCCCGTCTTCTTACGCAGGGGATGGTGGTGAAAGACGGCGCTAAAATGAGCAAGTCGAAGGGGAACGTGGTTCCTTTAGACAAAATGTGTGAGAAATATGGAGCGGACGCAACACGTCTTTTCATTCTTTTCGCCGCACCACCTGAGCGCGATCTTGAATGGGACGACTCCGGCATAGAAGGAGCGTCACGCTTTCTAAACCGTCTGCACAGGTTTGTGACGGGCTCGCTTGCGCTTATAAAAAAGGGCGACACTGAAAATATTGCGCCGTTGGATGGCTTGCCCAAGGAGTTGGCCTCCATACGCCGCGCGACCCACAAAACCATAGTACGTGTGAACAACGATTTTAACCGCTTTCAGTTCAACACGGTTATCGCCGCCATCATGGAGCTTTTAAACGGTGTGACGGCTCTCAAATTTGACGACTCGGTCAATTCCGCTTCCGTGTTACGCGAGGCGGTTGAGACCATGTTAAAGGTTCTGCAACCGATATCCCCGCATGTTACAGGCGAGCTTTGGGAGATGACAGGCCATGCAACCGATCTTTTAGACGAACCGTGGCCCCGCGAGGATGAAACTTGCCTTGTTGAAGATGAGGCGCTTATAGTTGTGCAGGTAAACGGAAAACTTCGCGGCAAAATAACCGTTCCGGTAGACGCCTCAAAAGATTTTGTGCAAAATGCGGCGTTGGACGACTTGAAAGTTAAAAAGTTTATTGAAGGCAAGGAAATAAGGAAAGTAATCGTCGTCCCCGGTAAACTTGTGAATATCGTCGTATAACTTTTAAGCCGTTCATGTTGGAAAAAAGTTGACTAAAAGGTTTGGTTGCTGGAAGATACGAATAATATCTATCCACACTGTTTTGGTTTTGGAATGTTTTTAAACAGCGCTGTTTTATATTTTTGATCCAGTGTTTTGAAAGGGTTTTTCCATGACGAGCTATGTTTGCAATATTTGTGGTTATCTCTACGACCCTGCCGTTGGTGACCCTGATGCCGGAATAGAACCGGGCACGGCTTTTGACGATCTGCCCGAAGATTGGGTCTGCCCTGAGTGCGGAGTTCCTAAAGATCAATTCTCAAAAATCGAGGGATGATATAACCTGTTTTTGCCAAGTTATACGTTGGGCAACGGTTATAAAAACACTTATCGCCCGTTGTTGGATATATCAGCGGCTTTCCCTTGCGGCTTTTTACGGGGGAAAGCTATTTTTTAACGACCACCGGCAGGTTTATGATGTCGCCAGCCGCGATCCTGTCTAAATTTACGTTAGGGTTGTAAAGCATTACAAGCCATATCGGCGTCTGGTTTTCTATTACGCAAAGCTCCCACATAGATTTGCCACGCTTTACCGTGATTTCCTTTTCGCCGTCAACCTTGTATACGTCGAAGAAATCTTCCAACAAGCTCATATGATATTCAAGCCGTTTACGTTCGAAATTTTCAGCCTTCGCTTTTGTTAACGGAATTTTTATAGCTGTTCCAACCCTGAGGCGTTTTGTAGCACCTCTCCTGTTAACGCTTTTTATTCTTTTTGTGCTAACCTTCGCCCATTCCACGAAATGCCCGATCGTTTCTTCTTCGGCAACGATAATGGTGGCGACATTTCTTGAAAATTTCTTGATCGCATAGTCTGAAGCTTTAACGCGCAGGGCACGTCCATCGATGGTGACCGCAAGACCGTCCGCCAATATTCTGGGCTCCTGTTCGCGGGCCATCTGCGTAGCAGGTTTTTCTGCGATAACTTCCAGCTCTTTTACCATCGCTTCTTCTTTTGTCTCTGGCTTTTCTTTTTCCTGCACAGGTT
>JAJRTC010000057.1 GCA_024278445.1 Nitrospirota bacterium | reverse complement strand
TTTCACACCTTTTATTTTCATTCATGTTTAAGCCGATTTGGCCGAAAAAGTAGTATGAGAAAAGTTTATAAAGTCGCCATTATCGGTTGCGGCAGGATAGCCTCGCTACTTGAAGACGACCCTTTGCGCGGTAAACCCGCAAGCCACTCAGGGGCCTACTGCGCCCACCAGAAAACAAAAATTATCGCAGGATGCGACATCGACCCTGACAATTTAAAAGCATTCGGCAAACGCTGGAAAGTAACAGCGTTATATGGCGATTACCGCGAACTGCTCTCATTTGAAAAACCGGACATTATAAGCGTCACTACATGGACGGAAAGCCACGCTGAAATAGTAACTTATGCCGCAAAATCGGGCAACGTAAAAGGTATCTACTGCGAAAAACCAATCGCCATAAACCTGACCCAGGCCAAACGCATGATTCGCGCATGCAAAAAGCATAACGTGGCAATGGTTGTGGGGCATGAACGCCGATGGGACGGGCAATACCGCATGATCCGCAACATGTTACATTCTGGTGAGTTAGGAGAACTAAAATCGATCACCGGATATGCATTGGGTGCATCTCCACCAAAACTGTCACGCAAAAAATCAGGACGCGGGCCGATGTTCCATGACGGAACTCACCTTATCGACCTTTTCCGGTTTTTCGGCGGCGATGTAGAATCCGTAACAGGCTTTGATGAAAGACCGTTTGGCGATAAGTGCGTGGAAAGTACAGCCGTTGGGCTAATCAGGTTCAAAAACGGTGCAAGCGGGCTCATCATCGGCGGCGGCGAAAGAGGCTATTTCCATTTTGAGATAGACATCCACACAGACAAGGCTCGCGTGGTTCTCGGAAACCACGTAGCAGAGCTTTATATGGCTGAGGAGAGCAAACGTTATACCGGCTTTACCGAACTGGCTAAAAAGCCTTTCCCACCTCTGAACGGACACGGGGTAAACGCTTTTGTTGGCGGGGTGGCAGATTTAATCAAAGAGATAGAAACAGGAGAGCGTTCAATATCTTCAGGAGAGGACGGTTATAAGGCGCTTGAGGTAATCACGGCGTTATATAAATCCGCAGGCAATGGCAAGACGCCGGTAGAACTGCCTTTATAACCACTACAAATCATTTTCTATCCTGCACATTCGAGATGGATATCCAGCACACTTCCTATTATAATTCAGACACTCTACGATAAGCCGACCAAGATCAAAGCAAATCACTGCTCGCCTGGAACATTAATGAGTTTTATTAAAAAGTTAACGATAATAGCTATATGCGCTACGCTTACCCACTGCGGTGGAGGTGGCGGGTCCGCACCGGAATCTCAAGACGCCCCTGCCTCCGCCATATCCGATAGTAGCAAGCAGGTTAACGTATCAAACGCCGATCTGTGCGTCAACAAATACACAGGCCCAAAGCTATCGCCTGAGACAATCAAGAATTTGATTTTAGCAACTAACATCAATGACCCCGTATATAACTCCCTTGGAAGTAACAACAGGCTGGTCCGCTGGGACGTTAGCCAACCAATCCAGGTTTACACGGGAGGCGTGGAACGGTTTGAAGAAGCGGTAAGTAATATTCAGAAAATGACAAGCGGGTTAATCACCTTTCAAACGGTCGATTCTCCTCCTCAAGATGGAATATCTATTCTGCAAGGTAGCGCGATAAACTTCGACGGGTGCGGAAGCCTTAACAGCGACGAGAACCTGTTTTTCGGTTTCTTTGATTCCAATGAAATAGCCGGAGCGTTCTATGCGCACATCGGCTCCAGCAACTGCGACGATACTATTTGGGGAAACCATCCTTCAGCCGTGGCCGAGCATGAAGTTATGCATGCGCTCGGATTATGGGAGCATTTCATGCCAGGTTACGACTGGCCCGATGCGAAAAACGGAATAATGAATGACTATGCACGAGCGGTTTTGATAAATATTTACCAAAACCCGATCAACGTGACCGCAGAAGAGCTAAAAATCTGCTCGTTCTAGTTTTTGGTTTATCCCGCCTGTGGGTTCTTCGACGCTTCAACGAACTGCATACGCAAATCATACAGCGCATGCGAGATGAGCTTACCTTCGTCCTCAGTTAAGTTGCCACGGGTTTTATCTCCCAGCATGGAAATGATGTCTATCGTCTGCTTGGCAAGGTCAAGGTTTACAGACGTTTTACCAGACACAGGGTCTTGAAACCCGCCCATGTGATAAGCCGCGCTCGACGACAGTGACAAAATAAACGTGACAAAGTCTATAGGAGGCGCCTCTGCCCCGCCACCATCCGGAATAGTTTCAACGGAAGCGGAAGGCTTTTCTTCTGGCTCAGGCACAGCAGATTCAGACGATTCTTCATCGTCCGGCTTCATCCTGCGTTTATCTACAAAACTAAAAGACTGTTCTTCTTCAGACATATATCAACCTTAGGCAAAAAGGTCTTCGCCAGTAGGAATTTCTTCCTTGTGAGGCGCAATCATTCCTTCGCTGATCTCTTTTAACGCCGTATCGATATGCTCCAGCCCTTCAGCATCGACCAGCGGATCGGCTCCGTCTATAAGCTGGCGCATGCGCATGGTAACAAGCTTTGCCAGAAGATATTTTTGCGGCACTACTTCCAAAGCTTCATTTAAATAACGGGAATCAAACATTTTTACTTGGCCCTTCTATATAAAATACAATGTCGAACGCCCTTAAGACGCGACTTTATGTTCCAGCTGCTCCTGACACGACACGCAATAAATGGAGTAAGGGAGGGCTTCAAGTCTCTTTTTCGAGATATCCTCGTCGCACTCGGCGCATATCCCATATTCGCCACTACTCATTCTCTCCAACGCCTCTTCTACATGACGAAGCTCGTCCTGCCCCTTGGTTTTTAAAAAGAGGGCAACGTCCTGCTCGTGAATAGATTCCGCAATATCAGCAGAGTCACCATGTCTTGCATCTATCTCTTCTTGCAGGTCTTTGGCAATGTCACTATCGGTTTTAAGCAAAAGCGCTTTTTTGCGCAATAAAACCTTCTTTATATCACTGTATTCTTTAGCTTTCATCTAACTACTCCTGCGATAGTCTCATATTTGGACATCGTAGGGTAACACAACCTGAGATAAAAGGTCAAATTGCCTTGAGCCTGCGGGTGGGGGCAGTGTAGCAAAACTCCTCAGCAGGAAATTTTTCGGCCCGTATCTCTTTGATATAAGCCGTTGTAGCATCTTTTATAACGTTTGAGAGGTCGGCATATTTTTTAACAAACTTTGGAGTGACGTCAGACGGTATGCCAAGCATGTCATAGCTCACCAGTATCTGCCCGTCACACCCAACCCCCGCACCTATACCAATAACCGGAACCTTAAGTTTTTCAGTTACTTCCTCAGCCAATGAGACAGGAACACATTCTAACACTATAGAAAAAGCGCCTGCGTCTTCTAACGCCTCGGCATCGTCGATTATTTTTCTGCCGGCCTCAATCCCCTTCCCCTGCAATTTGAAGCCACCCATCTGATGGACGGCCTGCGGAGTTAGCCCAACATGACCCATAACCGGAATCCCGACTGACACAAGCCTTTTAGCAGATTCTAACACCCCATCCGACGCACCCTCAAGCTTCACCGCCTCGGCACCTGCGCGGATAAGGCGGCCTGCGTTTTCCAGCGTATTTTCGGGGCTTACATGAAACGACATAAACGGCATATCAGCCACAAGCATGGCCCGTTTTACGCCCTTTCGGACAGCACCCGTGTGGTAGGCCATTTCGTCTACCGTAACCTTTAAGGTGTTGTCTTCGCCACAGATGGCCATGCCGAGGGAATCACCGACCAGAATCAGGTCTATACCCGCTTCATCCAGCAACCTTGCAAAAGAATAGTCGTAAGCCGTTAGGGCGGTGATTTTTTCCTTTTTCTCTTTCATGCACTGAAGAGAGGTTAACGTCACTTTAGAAGTCATGATAAAGCCCTCATTTAGTGGCGAGGATCAGGCAAAGAAGCACACAGGGGGGACATGACCAGAGGCCCAGGCAGGCCAAGCGCCCACCGTGTAAAATCTCCGTCCCGGTCCACCGTAAAAATCCGGATCCAAGCGGTTTTTAAAACTTTATATCCATTACACAAAAACTCAGCAATGAAAGTCCCTGTCCGAATAATCGGCTTCGGGCGATCACAGTGCAAATATAGAACATTTTTCATGGGAAATCAAAAGTTTCACCTTCTATGATCAAATTTAAAAACATTACCAACCTTGTAATTCCAGGGAGCCATAGGCGACAAAGATGAGATTGTTGCGTCGCCTGCGGCTTATCGCGATGGCAATTTACGTTCATGTGTCATTGCGAACGAAACAGATGTTTCGCGTGGCAATCTCCTTCTTACGTTATCCAACTTATCATCACTTTTCTTTCGGTGGAAGTAAAGGTGAGTGAAAAGGAGCTGAAGGCAAACCTGAAAGACATGACGGATAAAATTGCAAAAGACGCACCCAGAACTCCGGTCGTTGCGAAAATCAAGACTTGCGTTTACAGAAAGGCGGCTTCAGGTCTTAAAAAACCTTTACATTTGTCAATTTGTTCGCTCAGGGCAGGCTCCGCGAAGGAGGATCTCGGCAGATGAGATCCTTCGTCGCTTGAAGGCTCCTCAGGATGACAAATTCGTTCGTTTATCATTGCGAGGTAAGCTACGGGTCAGTTTGCGCATGGTTGTCATGCTATAAATCCTATTCGATTCATTTTGTTCGCTCAGGGCAAGCTCCGCAAGGCATCTCGAACCTTGCATCGGATATAATTCGAGATTCTTCGCTTACGCTCAGAATGACCAAACTGACCAACTACCAGAACTCCGCCCAGCCTCAGGGTGGGAGATATTGGCGCTATTCTGATATAATCAACTATCTGTTAAGGAAACACGCTTCTCTGTTTTGGTGATTTAGCCATGCCATACCTGCTGTTGCTTGCGCTTTTGATTTTGCTACCTTCCCCCGCCAAGGGTGACGAGGTATACAGGCTTGTTGAAAGCGCCAAAATAATCTTTGCGGCCCTGCCTGAACAACCTGTTTTTAAGGTAGACAACCAAGCTTCAAAATCAAAAATCGCATTGGGCAAAATGCTTTTTTTCGACACGAGACTTTCTAAATCAAACACCATTTCATGTAACTCATGCCATAACTTGGCACTAGGCGGAGCCGACAACAATTCAGTCTCCATAGGGCATGGCTGGCAAAAGGGAGGACGCAATTCACCCACGGTTCTGAATTCAGCACTACACATAGCACAATTCTGGGATGGTCGGGCCAAAGACGTGGAAGAACAAGCTCAGGGGCCGATTTTGAACCCTGCGGAAATGGGCGCAACGGAAGATCTGGTTTTAGAGCGCCTCTCCTCCATTCCGGAGTATGTAACGCTGTTCAGGAAAGCCTTCCCCGGTGAGGCGCCCCTAACATATAAAAACGTGGCAAACGCCATAGGAGCCTTTGAAAGGACACTTATCACGCCGTCCCGGTTTGACGATTTCCTAAAAGGTGACAGCAACGCGCTAACGGAGCAAGAAAAAGACGGACTGGCCCTTTTCATGGAAAAAAGATGCTCTATCTGTCACAAAGGTATGCTGGTTGGCGGTGGAACTTTTATGAGGTTTGGCATCATGCGCAACCCGTGGGAACTCAAAGACAGGGGTAGAATAGAAGTAACCGGGAAAGATAGCGACATGTTTATGTTCAAGGTTCCTTCATTACGAAACGTAGCTCTCACCTATCCTTATTTTCATAACGGTAGCGTATGGAATCTCGATCAGGCGGTAAAAATAATGGGCTGGGTTCAGCTCGGCAAAAGGATAACGACTGCTGAGGCGCAATCTATCGTAACGTTCTTAAAATCTCTCACAGGCAAACCGCTTAAAATAGAGCTACCCGTTCTGCCACCGTCTACAGCGTCTACGCCGAGGCCAAACAGCGATTAACTTAAAAGTTCGTCAGTCAAGCGACCTGCCAACGATATCCTTTTATCAGTCTGTAAAATATTCCGCCCATTCAACATCGACCAGTCCGTTTTGTTTCAAAGGGTCATTGGCAAGAAACCTATCCACAGAGTCGTCTTCAGGCAGGTCAAAAATGAGGATGCCGCCAATGTCTCCCCATCGCCCGCCACTTATTATCACACCCGCCTCCATCGCATCCGCCACCCACGAACGGTGCGCACCGATGGTACTTTGGAACTTTTTAAAATCTGTATTTTCCTTTAAGCGGCTAACGGCAAGATAACGCATAAAGGTTTCCCTGCCCTACTTTTTTGCAAGTCCTTGCCAAAGCTGAAAAACCGCTCCCTGCGGATCAAGCGCCACAGCAAGAGTGCCAACGTTTGGAATATCGAAAGGTTCTTTAATCACTTGTCCGCCAAGCGTAACGACCTTGGCGCAGGTAGCGGCGATGTCCGCAGTTTCCATATAAACTCCCCAGTGGGTCGGCACGCCTTCTTCCGGTGTCTTCATAATGCCGCCACCGGGACATTGGCCGGTATCTATTGTAGTGTAAGTTCCACCCGGCATTTCTTCATCTTTCAGGGTCCAGTCAAACAGTTCGCCATAAAACTTTTTGGCGCCTTCCGTATCGTGGGTTATAAGCTCTACCCACCCAAAAACATTACTCATCGTTTTACCTCCCGCTAACATATTTTCTGTAATCTATACTATGCAGAACCAGTATACAAAAAAAACCCCGAAGCGTTTAAGCGCCCCGGGGTTTTAATCTCTGAAAGAAAGCAGGATTTAGAGCATCCTGTTTCCGCAGACAAATCCTTTACATGTGCCACCATGAGTTTCATGACAGACTTTACATGTATTCGGATTCAGCGGATGGCCCGGCTCGCTCGAAGCGACGGACTTCTCATCAGCGATGGTAAGAACATCGTAGACCGGCTTACCGTCCTTATGATCGGTTGTAAACACAACGCCTATCGTCTTAAAGACAAGAACGCCGGTTTTACCGTCTGGATAATGCTTACCTTTTCTTTTGTAGATCTTCATCACTTTTGGGTTGATCCAAGATTTGTAAGAACCCGGTTTCACACCACAATAGATGTCAACGGTATCCTGCAGAATCTGGTCTCCACCCAAAGGCAGAACGTTGACGCCGCAATCCGGCATCGGGCCCTGAGCCTTACCCTTTGTCCAATTGTCCCAGTAGTTACCGGCGAAGCTGTTCCCTGCAAAAGCGAACACCGCCAAACAAATCGCTACTGCCCACAAAGATTTCCTCATTTTTTTCCCCCTCCTGGACGCTAGTTATCAGACATTAGAACTATTGCAAGTTCACCTGTCAAAATAAGCCGCACAACCTGTACGGCCTTCCTACCATTAGGATGCCAGAGTCTATCCCCATTTTTCAAACCACAAGTATGACAAAAGTCATGTTCTTGGGGTAAATAGAGGCATGCTGGCCCTCAAGATTATTAACATGTTGAAACATAATAATTAAAAGTGACCGGCTAAAGGATCACAAAAGTTTTGGTGTCCGAGTCGAAATCGAGCACAATAACCTGGCCCGGCGCAAACTCCAAAGAATCCCGTTCAAAGGTGTGGTCAAACTCTCCATCGCTTCTGTTTGTGTCCCGCATTTCAACCTTTACATGATGTGCCCCGGAAGGGAGGTGAAAAGACTCATAGACATATGTCACACCGTCGCTATGAAGGCCGGAGGGTTTTATTTCCCCTGAAAAAAGTTCTTTTCCGTCAACCGCAACCTTAAGCCCCATAATAGCTTTTTCCCGGCTTCCGCAAACGGCGTTTTTTCTTTGCATATGCTTAACCCTGCCCTTCATAGCATCTAAAAAGGCGGCGCGCTCGGCCTCATCACAAAGATGAACCCTTGCGGTGCTCCTTTTGATAGCTACGGTAAAGGCCGCTACATGGTCTGCGGTAAAACTGTATGTGGGCCATGTCGAAAAAATAAAGGTAAGAACGGCGGGAATCGCCATAACAAGCCATCCTGCAAGGCCAAGGTTCTTTGCCATAGCTTAGACTTCCTCTTTTTTATCTATCGAAGTTTCCGCCACGAAAGCTTTAATATCCCGCAATAGCTCTTCGCCCTTAAATCTGGAGATAAGAAACACTTTTATATTATCCTGGTTCATTCGTTCAACATAAAAAGGTGAAGGGTCTCCCTCCATGCCAGCCTGAATCCTGCGACGCGCCGCCCTGAAATGGCAGTCAAGCGCCCTGCCCCCAACAGCAACAATACCGCAGGCACCGGCTTTGAGGCTGTATTCCACCAGTGCCGGACTGATAACCCCAATGCAAGGCAAAACCATAACCGCAACGTCATCCATCCCGATAAACCGTTTCTTTTCCTTGTCAATGACACTGTCAAGATCTATGCTCCGCTCACAAACAAAAGCCATGATTTTGGGCTTGGAACCGTTTGTGGCAGAGAAAAGAGCTTCAATGTGCCCAAGAAATGTTGACTTGGTCCACCCGTCCATTTCTATAGCGTCAAACTCACAAGCAGTAACGCAAAAACCACACTCACCGCATAAACTTGGGTTTATCGTAGCTTCCGTACTGTATGGCATATCATCAGACCTGGGGTCGATACTGATAGCTTCAAACGGACAAACCTCAAGACACAAGTCACACGCTTTACAATCTTTTAATGTAACCTGCGCCACTCCTCTCGGAACTTTCTGGGCCGAATTTTCTTCCAGCCTCTGGGCAATCATGTCGGCGGCATCCATGCCAATATCGTCTATCCCGCTTATTACGCTACCAGTTCCCGCATCTGCATCATCACTTGCCCTGTGCCCCGGAACAAGCCACGGCAAGAGAACAAAGAGAAGATAAAACCCGCCGAACAGAAACCACACAGTGGTCGCCTCCAGATCGAACGCATTAATGATGGGATATGGGGCCATGTAAAACCAGTCGATATCGATAGTGCCAACCAGTTTGGACAAGTCGGCAGGTTGCCCGCTTAAGGCCGGTTTGATAAACGAAATGGCTAAAAGCAAAACCATGATAGGCATGCCAAGTGCCCAAGGAGGAGATATAAGTGGCCGTGTAACACGCATGACGTGAACCCACCCAAGAATAAGCAAAAGGGTGTGAAGTGCTATATGACCAAAATTCAGAAAGAAAAAGAAAACAGGGTTGAGCGTATCGTTAACAAGGAATGCACGCGACAAAGGCTCTGAGCTTATTGGCAGAATATCGAAAATGTGCGATGTTTCCGTGGCTATCATCTGTGCCTTGTCGTCCCACACAAGGAAATAACCTGTAAAGCCTGCAAACCACGTTATTGGAAGAATGATGACACCGGTAACCCAGGCAAGCCACCTGTGGCTCCTGAATCGATCGGAAAATAAAACCTGCAAAACATGGAACAGGATAACAATCATCAACCCGTCAGTCGCATAGCGATGAAGCGAGCGCATAATCCCGCCGACATATTGCTGGTCGAGAGTGAGATATTGGATAGAGTCGTATGAACCTTTTGGATCCATGTCGTAATAAAGAAAAAGATAGGCGCCCGTTATGAAAAGAATCCAGCAAAAGAAAAAGGTTATCGCGCCTAAAAAGTAAAAAGGATTTAAAAGAGGCGTGAATATTTTGTTGAACTGCTCCTGCATGAACACAAGCACAGCATTGCCGGGGCGAAGCACCCAAGGAATGACCGGCGACATAGACTTACCTTTTTTTACAGCCGGTGTATTATCCATAGTGGATCAACTATAATCCATTTCACTCTAAACACGTGTAACTTAAGTCATAAAAAACAGGCTAATTTAACCTTTGGCATTCTTTCTAAACCTTGAGATGATTTTATTAAAAAAAAGATTCGAAATTTTATCCCAGAACAGATAAATCAAAGTTCCCATGACAAGAAGATACTGAACAATAGCCGTCGCCAAAAGGAAATAATCGACATGAAAAGTTTTTGTTCTGGAATCATAAGCTGAGCAATAGATCAAAAACTGATTAAACGTATCAGAGAGCCTGGCGCTCAGCGGCCTTCCGTCCATAACGGCCCGCACGGCGTCTTCCACTTCCTTAGGCTCATAATCGGTACCGTAAAAATGACGCATCACAACCCCGTCTGGCGAAACAAGAGTAAGCCGGTTCATATGATCTATCAGGTCATCTTTTTTTTCCATGGTGAAACCAAGGTCGCTCACCATCCTTTTCAGGGTTTCAGCATCGGTTGAAACAAACTTCCAACGCTCAAAGCTTTCAGTGTAATCAGCCCCATATTCCTTTAACTTGCCCGGCGAATCATTCTCCGTGTCTATTGTGACGGACAAGGTAAGCAACGAATCGGCAATGTCTTCCGAGATGGCGCTCTGAAGGTTTTCAAGGCTATCGTTAATAAGGAAACACGGGCCATGACAATCAACGTACATAAAGCTAACAAGAACCACACGCCCTCTAAAGGTGTTAAAGGGGATGACTTTCCAGTCCTGATCGACAAGCCTGTAGTTGCCAACAGTTCGCCCAATGGCAAGTTCCGACTTCTTAAGCATCGTCTGGTCATCTTCCGCCAGAGCAGGTTTTGCCCAAACGAAAAAAACCGCCGCCAGCAAAACAAACAGAACAATGCCGGGGACGGGAATAAAAAAAGCTCCGCAGGCCCTAAAAGGCCTGCGGAGCGATAAAACAGTCTTTGCTAACTTACTGGCCACGTTGCTAACAACGCTTTCCAGTTAAGGTAGTAAAACAATACAAACACTGCAAAGAAAACCAGTATAATTACAAAAGTACCCTTTGGCTGATGCTCCGGCCTTTCATGTTCGCTCATAATTTCCTCCTATCCTTCTATTTTCTTGCCAATAAGCAAGGTACCAACAGCGAGGAGAACATACAGGGCACCGCCAAGGATGGCAAGAATACCCGCAACTCCCATGATCGCCAGGAACAAGTCTGTCATCGGGCCAAAGTCAACCTGGAACGGGCCGTCCATGCCGTTCATGTCCCAGCTTCTTCTGGATACGCCGCTGACGCCAGCCATGATCATCGCAACCGAGAACACACACATGGAAACGCCAAACAAGTAAGGCTGAATCCTTGCGAGCCCGGGGAAGATAACCTCTCTGCGGAAAATCAGCGGAAGCACGTACCATGTAATACCCATGAAGGCAAGCGTGGTACCAACAACAACCGTAGCATGGAAGTGACCAGGAATTCTGAGCGTATTATGAACAATGATGTTCAACTGCTCGGTTCCGTAGATAACGCCGGTGATACCGCCTATCCAGCCGAAGCCGAACATCGAAATCCACAACGAAGAAAAACCAGGATCACCCCATGGAGCTTTTTTCAGCCACTCGAAAAGACCCTTCGTATAACCTTTCTTCCTCAAAGCAACCTCGGTTGCGGCTGGGCAAGAATAAGCGTGAATCATGGAGGCTAAAACAGCAAGATGCATGAAGTAACCGGTGTTCCATGTTTTGTGAGCTGCGGAAAGACCCGGATCGACAAGAACATGATGCTCGGAAGCTATCAGGATGAACAGGACGTAAAGCGCGAAAGCCGCACGGGAGACCTTCTCGTTAACCGGAACGGCACCAACCGTAAGGGTTCCAAGAAGATACCAGCAGGCGACCATGGCGCAAACGTTGATCTGCTGTGTGGAGTGACCAAAGCCCCAGAACATAAGCCTGTAAAGCTCGGCATCCATCATAGGAATAAGACCAGCGGCCCAAAGCCACGTTGGTATAAATGTTAAGGCACCGGTAGCCAGTGTGAGTATGGCTATGATAGCCGCACACATTGCACCGTAGGTAACAAGCGGCATGGAACCTTCGTAAGTTTTCTCATGCTTGGCAAGGCCGATGGTTCCGAAGAACACGCAACAACCAAGAATGGCGCCAACAGCAAAAAGAATGATACCAAGGTAATACCAGTGCGCCGCCTGCAACGGAACATATGACGTAAACATAACGTCTGCCTGACCAAGAATAATCATGACGGCGGTAAGACCTGCGCCAACCAGCATCAGTATATACTGCAACCAACCTATAAACGGCGTCGCAAGCCTGCAGTTAAGCAGAACGGCCGATGCAAAGTAGAGAATGGCCATTTCAAAGAAAACGATCCATGCAACCAGCATCGCTATGCCGTGAAGGGTAAGAGCCCTGTAAAACAAAACATCATCAAGAAGATGAACGGCCTGCCACCTTGTGAGCAGAAGACCAATAGCGGTAAGACCGCCAACTAAAAGAAAAACAATCGCAGTAACGGCGTTGATTTGAATCAACGTCTCCGCCGAACTGTATATTTTAAGCCCCGTAGCAGGGCATGTCCTAAATTTCTGAGCCGACATGGCTTCCCCCCTATTTATTCAACAATTAGTTTACCGATCATCGCATGGTGACCAGCGCCGCAAAACTCATTACAAATAATCCTGTACTCACCCTTTGTCGTAGGCGTAATGGTAAGAATAGAATCATATCCCGGAACGGCTTGGAAATTCATGTTAACTGGCTGAATGGATACACCATGATTCACGTCAATAGACGACAGGTGAAGCCTGTAGGTAGAACCGGCTTTAAGTTTCAAGACCGGATCCCACTCCCACTGGGCGCCACGCAAAAAGATGTCGCTATTAGCAGGCGGCACGACGACAGGTATGCCTTCGTCCATGCCAACCTGATATTTTTCGATAAACTGATCTGTCAGCATGCTGAAATCGCCTCCGGTGATTTTGTGGTATTCACCAGACATGTTGTGATCGCCGACAACGTGCCACCAAGGCATGATGATCGTGATGGCAAGACACCAGACAAAGGCAATGCTAAGCCAGATTTTCTCTTGCCCGTCAAGAGGCTTTTGCCACCAGCCAGGCTTGATCGCTTGTATGCTCATGGGTTTTTCTTCCCCCCCCCTTATAAAACTGTTTTATTTAACTATTAAAGGCGAATACGAAACGGACGCAATTTCCATTGCTCCCCAAACTATGTACAACGCAAAATATATGGCCGCGCCCAAAAAGAACAGAAGCCCAACATCATCAAGAAAAACCTCCCAATATGAAACTTTCACATCTCCCTCGTTATCCATTGCCATCCTCCTTTTAGTTCATGAATACTTGTAGATAACATCCAGATTAAACATACGCATATAAAACAAAAAAACTACAAATCAGGTATTACTGATAAACCTACAAGAGCCCCAAATACCAGCGTCATCTTATACAGTATCAAGAGTTCTAGATGTATGACAAAAGTCATATCGGAGATATTTCAGCGGCATATGACACACCTTTGAGACAAATGGAGGCAGATCGGGTAAATTAAGCCCAGCAAAAACGTGTTAAAGCATCTGGCGGGCGGCAATTAAGCCTGAAACAGCAAAATCATTCACTGTTTTTAGATAATTTTCCACATATGACATGGGTAAAGTCATTTTTAATAACTTTCAATATCTATTATATAGTCACTTGCTCCACATATAAAAAATATGTCATTTGAAAAATCGCCTAAAAAGATGACTAAAGTCATAACGATAAAGTTCTGGCTTAAATGATTATACAGCCTTAGTTTTTAGTGGGGGAGTCATCTCTAACATCTTTAAAGTGTTAACCTGGAGGGGAATGTATGTGGAATAAATACCGCGTAACAGCCACAACCTTCGTTCTCGCCATGCTTCTTGTGGTTCCGCAGGCTTTTGCCGGCGCACCCAAGCTGTCTGACGCAGAAATGAAGGACGCAACAAAAATCTATTTTCAAAGATGCGCAGGGTGTCACGGGACACTGAGAAAAGGCGCAACCGGCCCAAATCTGCAGCCAAAAAAGACCTTGGACATCGGAACCGATGGTCTTGTTGACATCATTTCCGAGGGTACCCCGGGTGGTATGCCTAACTTTGTGACGGGTGGAACGCTCACCAAATCACAGGCGACCTTAATGGCCAAGTTCATTCAGAACAAGCCGGTGGCCCCGCCTGAGATGTCTCTGGCCGAGATCAAGGAGAGCTGGAAAGTTATCGTACCTGTTTCCAAGCGCCCGACAAAACCTCAGCATAAGAGGAATTGGCAGAACTTCTTTGGCGTAGTCGAGCGTGACGCAGGCCGCGTTGCCATTATCGATGGCGACACCAAAGAGATCATTACTAAAGTCAACTCCGGATACGCTGTGCACATTCTTCGCACATCCGCTTCCGGTCGTTATTTCCTGTCTATCGGGCGTGACGGCAAAGCCGGCATGATCGACACGTGGATGAGTCCTCCGGCCATCGTTGCCGAGGTTAAAACCTGTTCCGAGGCTCGATCTATCGACGCTTCCAAGTACAAAGGTTACGAGGACAAGTATGCCATTATCGGTTGCTACTGGCCTCCTCACTTCGTCGTGGTTGACGGCGCAACCCTTGAGCCTCTGAAAATCGTTAGCACACGCGGCTACACCTACGATACGTTTGAGTATCATCCGGAGCCCCGCGTTGCCGCTATCGTTTCTTCGCATTACAGCCCTGAGTGGGTTCTCAACATCAAGGAGACCGGTTACGTATGGCTCGTCGATTACTCTAATATCGACAACATCAAAGTCTCCATGATCGAAGGCGAACGTTTCCTTCATGACGGCGGTTGGGATGCAACGCATCGCTACTTCCAGTCTGCCGCCAACATGCGCGACACCATGGTTATTATCGATACCAAGGAGCGTAAAAGGGTTGCCAAGATCGCAGTCGGCACCAAGCCGCATCCTGGTCGTGGCGCCAACTGGGTTGATCCTAAGTTCGGCCCGGTTTCCGGTACCGTTCATATCGGTGAAGGCCTGCTCTCCGTGTGGGGTTCCGATCCTAAGGGTCACCCGAAGAACGCATGGAAAGTTGTCCGCAGCATCGAGCTTGAGCCTGGCGCAGGTTCCTTGTTCATGAAAACTCATCCCAAGAGTAAAAACCTCTGGCTTGACTTCGCCCTTAACACGGACAAGAAGAACAGCCGCAGTGTTTGTGTCATGAAGATTGACAAGCCTGAAGCCGGTATTAAATGCTTCCAGGTTGCCGATCATGGACGCGTTGTACACATGGAGTACAACAAAGCTGGCGACGAAGTTTGGGTCTCTGTTTGGGACAACGAGGGTGAAGTTGTTGTTTATGACGACAAAACCCTTAAAGAGAAGGCCCGCATTAAAGGTCTTCGCACCCCGACTGGTAAATTCAACGTGTACAACACGATGCACGACATTTACTAAATCGGTCTTTAGTAGTTGATTTAACGCCGGGTCGCCTGTTACGGTGGCCCGGCTTTTTTTTTAGATACATTTTTAAAAAGTTGTTATGAAAAATCCGGGATTTTCCTCTCTTCTGGCACTGTTTACCGCTATCCTTGTCGTATTTCAACCAACAGCGGCCTACTCGCATGAAACAACAACCGAAGCCCTCTACATTAAACATTGCGGCGACTGTCATAATAAAAAACGCCTTGGAACAACGGCACCGCCACTTATTCCCGGATACTATTCACGCTCAAACAGAAAAAGAATTTTTGAAGTAATACGCGACGGCCTTCCAGCCACGCAAATGCCGGCCTTCAAGGGAATACTCTCTGATGACGAGATGAGGGCTATTACAAAATATATAAAAACTCCCGTAGAAAAAGTCACATGGACTTTTAAAGACATAAGAAAGAGCCGAAAAGAATTTGTGCCCAACCCGCCACCTGTAAATATGCAAGAGCGGGATTTGGAAGACCTGACGCTTGTTATGGAGCGCGGAACAAAAAGCGTAGTTGTTCTTGATAACGGTACCTTTAACATCCTTACAAAGTTCAAGGTTGGTGCCGTTCATGGCGGGCCTAAATACTCCTACGCGCTCGACAAAATATATGCAGTCGCAAGAGACGGCCTTGTAACCGTGTTCGATATAAAAACGCTGTCCACCATTCTTCAAACGAGGGTTTCCATCAGTGCGCGGGGGATCGCCGTGTCGCATGACGATAAGACAATCGGAGTGGCCAACTACCTGCCATCGAACGTTGTTTTCTTCGATGCCAAAATGGAGCCGTTATACGAGATACCGTTAGATGACAAGGCGGGCGGGTTCTACTCGATAAAAAAAGAGAAGCTGTTTGTGCTGTCGTTCCGAGACAAGCCGGAGATTTGGTTCATAGACCCCGCCAACGGCTTTAAAGTTGACAAACACATATTGCCTGAGCCGTTTGAAGATTTTTCTATCAGCCCGTTTGAGCCAAGGATAGTCGGTGCGAAACGGGGTAGCGGCAAAATGTACGTATACGATTACAAGCAACGCAAGATAGTGGGCACATTCCCGGCTGAAGGGTTGCCACACGTAGCCTCGGCAACTTTCTGGAAAACGAAGGATGGCACTATTTACTCTGGCATAAACCATATAATGAAACCGGAGATGACCATTCTGAACATGAGTGAGCTAAAAATAGCCGCCACGGTTCCTCTACCCGGGGCCGGGTTCTTTGTTCGAACTCATGCAAACCTGCCCAACCTGTGGGTAGATACGGAAACCGAAAAAATCGTTCTGGTGGACAAAAAAACCTTCAAGGTCGTAAAAACGTTAATTCCTCGCCCCGGACGCAAAGCGATGCATGTAGAATTTGACAAGGCCGGAAACTATGCCCTCATCACCATTCCAGGTGATAATGGAGCCGTGATAGTATACGACACTGAAACTATT